>CAZNYE010000147.1:0-2243 GCA_964577185.1 uncultured Pseudomonadales bacterium
GCTGAGCCTCTTCCTCGGCGGTCGCGCCACTTCCCGGAAAATGCACGAATACAAAGGCCAAGAAAAGGCTGACCAATGTTTTGGCAAGGCTCTGAGTCAATCGATTTTGAATCTCCATTCTTTCTCCATTGTTAAGGTTGCGTGTTATTTGTCGCTGATAAGAACCGAGCGCTGCTAATTCCCGTCCCAATAGCGCACTTCGTCGAGAATTCTAGCATAGCCACCCCTCTCCCCATTCATTCAATCCTTGCGCCGAAACCGTCAGGGCTTTCCTGCTTACGGATGTCGTAGAGGCTCCGCTGCCAGTCGTCGTGCCCGGCATACTCCCGCAAGCTCTCCGAGCAAAAGGCGACATGAGTGGCTTGAGCCACCAGGCTGCGACACGGAGCTGGCAAGTCGGCATCGAGCACCGAGGGCTTGCCTGCCGTCTTTGCCAATGCGAACGCACGCCGGGCACCGGTCGGCCAACTCGAATCGCACAGCACCACATCCGCCTGTTGAATCTCATCCACCGGTAACCAGCCCGGGTCATCCGGCAAGTCCGGAGCCGAGTAATTCACAATCAGGCGCGCGCCAAGGGGGTCGACAAAAACCGACGATACTGAAGACCGACAACCGTATAAGAACCAGGAACCAGTTCGACTTGCCATACCCGTTTCGAAACCGGCACAGTGTGGTGGCATTGTGTTTGCTATGGCAACGCCAATTACGCCAATTACGCCAATTGCCATACAGCGAATATCCCACAAAGACTTGAGAAATCCCTTATAGGGCCGGTCGGCGAAGTGACTATGCTCTATGCCATGCTTTCGTTCCTTCTGTATGGGTTCTTGCCGGGCAACTGCCTGCTCTGCGGCTCGCCGAGCCGCCGTGCGATGGACCTCTGCGAATCCTGCGAACAGGACTTGCCTTGGAACGTCCACGCTTGCGCTGGCTGTGCACTGCCGCTTCCCGGTTCTGTCATGGGCTTGTGTGACCGATGCCGCAATCGACAGCTCGCCTTTGACGGCGTGTGCGCTCCCTTTCTCTACCAAGATGAAATTTCACGTCTGTTAACGCGCGCCAAGTCGAACACCGGATTAACGGGCCTTGCGTTGGTGTCAGAACTCTGTGCGACGCGCTTCAGCCTTGAGCGCGAGAGGCCGGACGCACTGATTCCCGTGCCGCTCTCTTGGCAGCGCATGGTGGCTCGCGGATTCAACCAAGCCGCCCTCATTGCACGGCACTACGACCGTCGCCTAGGCATCCCAGTGCGACATGACGTGCTAAGGCGCAGACGGCACACGCCGAAGCAGTCGGGGCTTTCACGAAGGGCGCGCCTGAGAAATCTCGTAGGCGCCTTTGAAGCACGAGGCAACCTGTCCGGGCAAAGCGTCGCGCTTGTTGATGATGTGCTCACCACGGGCGCCACCGCACTGGCATCTAGCAAGGCGCTCCGAAAGGCGGGGGCGAAGAGTGTGGTCGTCTGGGTGTGCGCGAGAACGCCGGAGCCGTGACGGGAGCCGCATTCACGCGTCGCGTGCTCTGCGAGCGGCGCAGGGGCATTTATTGCTCCAAGCACCGACCATACTTCTCAGTAGGTACCGCCGAGCTTGCCATGATCCCAGCTCATCACACTCTCCGGTGTGAAGCGCAGGATAACGCGCTTCTGGCTCGCCGGACGCACCGCTTCGCGCAAGTCTGCGCGCTCCGACTCCGGCACTTCGCCAGCCTTCGAGCGAAGAAGTACCATCGTATCAAGCACCATTTCTCGATCATCAAGAATTTCTGTATTCGCCTTGACGACTAGCCCCCGCAAGGACTGGTAGGTGTTGCCGTCTTCGATGAGTAGTGTTGCGCGCGCATCTCGCTCAAAATTCCTTACTTTCTGACTGCGACCGAACGTACTGACGAGAAAGCGTCCAGACCCGTCGACCACAAACCACATGGGCATGGGGTGCGGGAAGCCATCATGTCCGTTGGAGACGATGATGAGGGTTTGTTGCTCCTGCGCGAAAGTGCGGACTTCCGCTTCCGTCATGGTGATGAGTGCTCGGCGCGATGGCATGGCTGATACCGCTTCTTGACTAGCTCGCGCAGATTGTAGCCTCCCCGAGTTGGTCAAGGCTTGACATCAGCATCTGGTGCGTTCGCCGCCTAGCATGCCGGAAGCACGTTGACCCACCTCCAATCTGGTCGCCGAGGGTTCATCCACTTTGGAATCCCTGGCCGACTCCGCGGGCGATGCCTCGTTGCGCCGACCC
>CAZNYE010000148.1:0-2600 GCA_964577185.1 uncultured Pseudomonadales bacterium
CAACGAACTCGGAATTTCCATTCGCGTCTCCGCCTGCATAATCTTCGATTGGTGCCGGCCCTGCTTCGCCTGCAACCGCATCGAATCCCGTACCTCTAACGGAGACCACCTTGATGGGGTCCTTGGAGCGTATTGTGGCTATGGCATTGCCCGCATAGATTGGACGCTGAAAGGTATCTTCGCTGGTCACGCCTATGATGTCTGAGATCTGCGCCACATCGAGCTGTGCGGCCACCCTAGGGATAAAGTTCTTGCCTGTTGTGGTGTGCGCGGCGAGTATGTGCGACGAACCGCCTCCCGCCCCTGCCACGAGATCGGCCATCGGCTCGGCCAATTGATGCGTGTACCGAGAATCCTGGGCGAGAAGCACGCGGGATACTCCCGGTATGGCGGCAGCTTGCTCGGCCACACCACGGCAATCGCTACCTGCGACCAGCAACGCAATATCGCCGCCGATCTCACTCGCGGCCTGGATGACGACTCGCGTGACTGGCTTCAGATTCTGGTTATCGTGTTCCGCGACACAGAGAATGCTCATGAAATCACCTTGGCTTCGTTTCTGAGTTTGTCGACCAACTCTTCGACCGATTCAACTTTGATGCCCGCTTCCCTCTGCGGTGGCGGCACAACAGCGAGAATTTCAATGTGCTCCCGGTCCTCAATGCCGAGTGCCTGCAAGGACAGCACATCCATGGGCTTTTTCTTTGCCTTCATGATGTTAGGCAGCGAGGCATAGCGCGGCTCGTTAAGTCGCAAATCTGTCGTGATCACTGCGGGGAGGCTGATGCGCACGGTCTGAAGACCGCCATCGACTTCCCTCACCACTTCGCACTTCCCCTCTTCAATGGTCACCTGAGAGGCGAAGGTGCCTTGCGGGAGGCCTGTGAGCGCTGCAAACATGGGGCCGGTCTGGCTATTGTCACCATCAATGCTCTGTTTGCCGAAGATCACCAGGCCAGGTGACTCCCGCTCGTACACAGCCTTCAGTACCTTGGCAATCGTGATCGGCTGAAGGTTGTCTGGCGCTTCAACCAAGATGGCACGGTCCGCACCCAAGGCCAAGCAATTCCTGAGTTGCTCCTGGCACACAGTCGCACCGACGCTGACCGCAATAACCTCTTCGACAACGCCCTTCTCCCGCAACCTCAGCGCTTCTTCAACTGCAATCTCACAGAAGGGATTGACCGCCATCTTGACATTGGCAAGGTCGATTCCCGTCCCATCGGATTTAACCCGCACCTTCACGTTGGCGTCAACGACGCGCTTCACTGGCACCAGTGCTTTCATAGACTCCTCGATCGATACCTGTGGTGAAATGAAGTCAAGGCCACATCAGGCCTTCGCTATCGACCACATTTTGATAAACGATGCATTCTCCCTTGATTGAGGATGTGAATCAAGGATTGAGCGTTCCTCTTTGTTCCGCACTCTGACTATGAAACGGTTCTCATCAATCGGGGTTCCTCATGCGATACTGCCACTTGATACCTCGCCAAGGATATTCGATGAGTCAAATAGAACGCGAGAGCTTGGAAGCGGATGTCCTCGTTGTCGGAGGAGGACCTGCTGGACTTGCGGCCGCCTGCCACATCGTGCAGCTCGCGGACGAGCAGAATCAAGAACTGATGGTATGTCTTGTGGAGAAAGGCTCGGAGATTGGCGCACACATTCTCTCAGGCGCGATTTTTCAGCCAACCGCGCTGAACGAACTCTTCCCAGATGCCGCCTCCCAAGGCGCTCCGCTTGACAATCCGGTGCTCTCCGAAGACATGTACTTTCTGCCTTCGGCCAAATCAAGTATCCGGGTTCCGCATCTGCTCCTACCCAAGGATTTGACCAATGAGGGTAACTACGCCTTGAGCCTTGGCAATATGGCGCGCTGGCTCGGGGAGCAAGCCGAGGAGCTTGGGGTCAATATCTTTGCCGGCTTTGCGGCTAGTCAGACGCTGATCGAAGACGGAAAGGTTGTCGGGGTGCTCACCGGCGACATGGGCATCGACCGTCAAGGCAATCCCAAGGGCACCTTCCAGCCGGGCTATGAAATTCGCGCGAAATACACCCTGTTCGCCGAAGGGTGCCGCGGACATCTCGGCAAGCAACTCATCTCGGACTTTGATCTCGACAAGGAGTCCGGCACGCAACACTACGCGATCGGCCTCAAGGAACTTTGGGACGTAAGGCCAGAAAACCACCAGCCGGGCAGAATCTTCCATTCACTGGGTTGGCCGCTGGGTTTGGGCTCAAGTGCGACCGGCGGCAGTTTTCTTTACCATCTTCCCGACAATCAGGTATCCCTTGGCCTGATCGTCGATCTAAGCTACAGCAACCCACACCTATCGCCCTTTGATGAGATGCAGCGCTGGAAGCATCATCCGCTCGTCGCCAGTGTTCTTGAAGGTGGACAAAGGCGTGCCTATGGCGCGAGGGCGATTGTCAAGGGAGGTCTCTTCGCGCTTCCACGTCTTGGAGTCCCGGGCGCACTCCTCATCGGTGATGACGCAGGGTTTCTCAATCCACTGAAAATCAAGGGTAGCCACACCGCCATGAAATCCGGCATGCTAGCCGCGCAAGTCGTCTGTGAGGCATTGAAAGCTGAGGAT
>CAZNYE010000149.1:0-4433 GCA_964577185.1 uncultured Pseudomonadales bacterium
ATTGAAGACAGTTCGCAGGCGTTCTTGTTGGCCGATGAGCTGCCAGATCTCTTAGATCTCATTGCTCGCCTGAGCTCGGAGCAGAGAGTTGCCTTGGAATCACTTGAAGTGGAGAAGGTCTTGAGTCGGCAACGACTTGACTTGCAGCCGCTCAGCCTGTCACTGCGTGGCGCTTACCAAGACATCGGGTTTCTGCAGGTTGAATTCACGAACTTGCCTTGGCCGATGGTGGTGGATGCCCTGCAAGTGACCGCCGAGGATGGCGACGGCCGTGTTCTTCAGATGCGCCAGAGACTACTCGTGCCGCTCTTGTCGGCACCTGCAGAGGTCTGACCATGTACCGGTCGTATGCCTTGACTCTTTCCGGCATGTTGCTTTGCTGTTGCTGCTGGTCGCTCTGGGCTGATGAAATCAGCTACCGCGGAGAGGGAAGGGAGCACCCTTTTATGGCGATGGGTAGCGAGGACGGCTCGCAATCCCTTCAAGCCTCGAACTGGTCAACCGATGGATTCGTCTTGGTGGGCACACTTGGCCGAGCAGGTCGCTACGATGCGCTTGTTCGATCCCCGGAAGGCAGGGTTGAGCGCCTAAGTCTTGGGAACAGCCTCGACGGGTTGGAAGCAGTCCTTGTCGAGGTGACCGCCACCACGGCTCGGCTGGAATCGGTCCACGGCTTCATCACCCTTTCACTTAAGCTCCCTGAGAAACTTCCGTAAATGAGAACTGCTTTTCTTTTGGCTTCAATGGCCTTGCTCATGTGGGCACCGCCGACAATGGCGCGATCGTCCGAAACCCCGATAGCGCTCAGGTTTCAGGCCATTGAGATTCGCGCCGCACTACAGATCCTCGCGGAGTATGGCGGCGTGAATCTGATTGTGAGCGATGCGGTGGGGGGCGAGACCACGCTTGAATTGCAAGACACCCATTGGCGCGAGGCGTTCGACCTCATCCTCCTCTCCGAAGGATTGCAAGCGCGAGAGGAGGGTAGGGCCATTATCGTCTCACCCTTGGGCGAGTCTGAGCACCAACGCTTGGTCACGCAGGTATTCCAGCTTCGATTTGCCGAGGCCGAGCCTGTCAAGGGGCTGCTCAACCTCTTTGGTGATGCCTCCTGCCTGGTGGACCAGCGCACCAATACGCTCGTGCTGACCGATACTCCCGCAGCTTTGATAGAACATGCGAGGCTCATTGAACGCATTGATGTGCCGGTAGGGCGGGTACTGATCGAAGCGCGGGTGCTCATTGCCAGTGCGCAAGCTTCCGAGCAGCTCGGTGTAACCTGGATGGGATCCGCACAGAAGACGGTGGGCGGGGATGGCGTGATACGGCTTGGTCGCGCATCGTCTTCTGCTGATACTCCAAGTTCGGAACAGGTTCCGCTGGTTGATCTTGGAGTAAATATTCCTGGCGCTTCACGGTTTGGCATCGGCTTTGTGGGGCGGAGCGGGTTGCTTGATCTTGAAATATCCGCGCTCGAAACTTCGGGAGAAGCGGAGATTATTGCCAAGCCCCGGGTGGTCGCCACCAATCGCCAAACCGCCGTGGTGCGTTCCGGTGTGCAGATTCCTTATCAAGAATCGACCAGCAGTGGCGCTACCTCGACTTCGTTTCAATCGGCCACGCTTTTATTGGAAGTCACTCCGAGAATCGCCTCCGATGAGAAGGTTGTATTGGTGCTCAAGGTCAATCAAGACACAGTTGGCAAGACCTACAGCGGAGTGCCAAGCATCAACACCAATGCAATTGAAACCCAGGTCATGGTTGAGTCGGGCGAGACCCTTGTCTTGGGGGGCGTGTACCAGAACGATGTGAACAAGTCTGTAAGCCGCACACCGGTCTTGGGACGCATTCCATTGTTGGGGAGACTGTTTCGTAGAACCATCTCCTCCGATGATCGTCGAGAGCTACTCGTGTTCTTGACCCCTGAAGTGCTGCCGTCCTCGTGATTCGCCAGCGGGCAAGATCAGGTATTCTGACCAACCCTTCCGCTCGACACATGGGAGCGCTGTTGGAATCTAGGCTACAGAGTCAGGAGAGCATCTTCCTCGTGGGCATGATGGCTGTCGGCAAGACGACCATCGGCAAGCTGTTGGCGGAAGCATTGAACTATTCCTTTTACGATACCGATGATGTGATCCGTGAACGCTCTGGTGCGGATATCCCTTGGATTTTCGATGTCGAAGGGGAGAAGGGTTTTCGCAATCGCGAACAACAGGTGATCGAAGAATTCACGCGGTTGCCTTCGGTGGTGCTGGCAACCGGCGGTGGTGCGGTCGTGCGCGAAGCAAATCGCAAGGCCTTCTCTGTCCGTGGGCTGGTGGTGTACCTCTACGCGGACCTAGACATACTCGCTCAGCGCGCGTCAATAGGCGGTCAGCGACCCATGCTGGTGAACCATAATCTAAAGCAGCGATTGACCGAGTTGATTATCGAGCGGGGCCCCCTCTATTCCGAAATCGCGGACATTCGCATGGAGTCCGCTTCCTCCCATCCGCAAAACACGGTACGCCAGCTACTGCGCCAATTGCATGGTGGGAGGCGCTTCGAGTGACCATCCGCGACAGGCTGCGGGTGTCCCTAGGGGAACGCGCCTACGACATACACATCGGCGAAGGCCTGCTTGCTGAGCCGCCCCTGTGGCGAGAGCTCGTGCCTGGCACCACCGCCTTGGTGGTGTCTGATACGACCGTGGGGCCCCTCTACGGGAAACGCCTATCGGAAACGCTCACAAGTTTGGACGTTCGAGTCTCTCATCACCTGCTGAAGGAAGGAGAGCACACGAAGAACATCGAGTCTTGGCGCGCCATCACCGACCAATTGGCCGAAGAGCGTCATGACCGCGCGACGACACTGATTGCCCTCGGTGGCGGTGTGGTGGGCGACCTGACTGGATTTACGGCCGCGACCTGGCTGCGGGGTGTGGGCTATGTCCAGGCGCCCACCAGCTTGCTTGCACAGGTGGACTCGTCCGTTGGCGGCAAGACGGGGATCAATCATCAACGCGGCAAGAACCTGATAGGCGCGTTCTATCAACCCTCGGGCGTGGTTGCGGACTTGGAAACGCTTGCCAGCCTGCCACAGCGCGAACTGGTCGCGGGACTCGCAGAGATCATCAAATATGGCGTGATTCGCGATGCCGAGTTCTTTCATTGGATCGAGCGGCACTTGGACGGTCTGCTCAGCGGCCAAGCTGACTTACTGGCCTACGCGGTGGCGCGTTCGTGCCAGATCAAGGCGGAGGTTGTGGCTGCGGACGAGCGCGAGTCAGGCTTAAGGGAGATACTCAATTTCGGGCATACCTTCGCGCATGCTTTGGAGACACTCAGCGACTATTCCCAGATCAATCATGGCGAAGCGGTTGCCATTGGCATGATCATGGCGGCGCGGCTTTCCCATGCCGAGGGCTGGCTTCAGGAGGACGACCTCAAGCGAATCGAGCGATTGATCACAAGGCTGCCGGTATTGGATTGTCTTCCCAAGGGGCTTTCCCTTGAGGGCATGTTGGAAGCCTTTCAGAGCGACAAGAAGGCGCGCGCCGGCAGACTAAGGTTTGTGCTGACGCGCGGATTGGGTCATGCGGAGACTTCCGAGACGGTTGGGCGTGAAGGCTTGGTGAGAGTGCTCGATGGCTTCTTCTCCTGATCGACCATTGTTTCTTCTCCCATGCTTCAGCCTTGCAATCCGCCTGCGGCGATGTTCAGCGAGCCTCGGTTCCACGTCGCAATATTCGCGAATGGTGAGCAGTTCGGTGTAGTTGGGGGGCAAACCCTTCTGCATGTACGGGCGGGGGTCTCGATGGTTGATTCCAAGTGTAGCATTGGCTCGGGACTGTCGTATCTGCGTGTACTCGGTAGGGTTTGGATGCGAGTAGGACGCGAGTGTCGCCTAGCGGAATACGGCCACCTACACAATTGATGCTCCCAGCGTAAGGGTACTAGGGCAGCCTTGTCTCCCCCATGAGGTAACGGTCTATCTCGCGTGCTGCTTCACGACCTTCGTTGATGGCGCGTACCACGAGCGATTGACCGCGTCGGCAGTCTCCTGCCGCGAACACCCCTTCCACGCTGGTGGTGTATTTGCCGTATTCGGCCGCGTAGTTGGAGCGGGCATCATATTCAACGCCAAGCGGGTCGGACACTTGGTGCTCGGGGCCGAGGAATCCCATTGATAAGAACACAAGATCCGCTTTCCATTCACGTTCACTGCCGGGAATCTCGTCGAACCTGCCGTCCTTGAGTTCCACGTCCACCGTATGTATGCCACCCAAGCGGCCACTGCCGTTGGCGACGAAGGATTTCGAGGCAATCGAGTACACTCGTGGGTCTTGACCGAACTTGTTGGCACTTTCCTCATGACCATAGTCGACGCGGAAGATGCGCGGCCATGTTGGCCAGGGATTGTTGGCCGCCCGATCATCTGGTGGCCTTGGAAAG
>CAZNYE010000150.1:0-5122 GCA_964577185.1 uncultured Pseudomonadales bacterium
ATTCCACCCAGCTGAACATGAAGCAGAAGAACACCGTCACGCCGATGCCGCTGCGTATGAGCGGGATGAACACGCGGAAAAAGAACCACGCCCGCGAGTGGCCGTCGATGCGCGCCATCTCGTCGAGTTCTCGCGGCACGGCGGACATGAATCCCTCCAGAATCCAGACCGCCAGCGGCACGGTGAACAAGCAGTGCGCCAGAGCCACCGCCAGCGGCGTGTCGAACAGGCCGATGGCGGAATAGAGCTGGAAAAAGGGCAGCAGGAATACGGCGGGCGGCGCCATGCGATTGGTGAGCAGCCAAAAGAACAGGTGCCGGTCGCCGAGAAATCGGTAGCGCGAGAAGGCATAGGCCGCGGGCAGCGCCACGGCCACCGAGACAAAAGTATTGATCACCACGTAGGTGAGCGAATTGGCGAAGGCCTGGTACCAGACCGGGTTGGTGAATATCTCGATGAAGTTGTCAAGTGTTGGCCGTGTCGGTACCAGTTCCAGCCCCGCCGTGATGTCCTGATTGCGCTTGAGCGACATGCTGAGCAGCCAGTACAGCGGCAGCAGCAGCCACACGCAGTAGAGATAGAGCGTCCAATGCGCTCTAGGGTGATCAAAATGGTGATCAAAGTGGCGATCAGCGTTCATGTTCACTCCTCGCCATCACCGTGGTGTGGAACAGCCAGCAGAGTACGAGGATCAACAGGAAATACAGCACCGAAAAGGCCGCCGCGGGGCCGAGATCGAACTGGCCCACCGCCATGCTGGTCAGATACTGGCTGAGAAAGGTGGTGCTGTTGCCGGGGCCGCCGCCAGTGAGCACGAAGGGTTCGGTGTAGATCATCAGGCTGTCCATCAAGCGCAGCATGACGGCAATCGTCAGCACCGCGCGCAGCCGAGGCAGTTCAACGTAGCGAAACACCTGCCAGGCATTGGCACCGTCGAGTTCGGCCGCCTGATAACAGGCTCGCGGAATCGATGCCAGGCCGGCAAAGGTGAGCAGCGCAACGAGGGGTGTCCAGTGCCAGATATCCATCAACAGCAGCGTGATCCAGGCATCGAGCGGAGAACCCGTATAGTTGTAGGAGATGCCAAAAGCCGCGACGGCAGCACCTAGGAGTCCGATGTCGGGCCGTGCGAAGATTTGCCAGATGGTGCCGACCACATTCCATGGAATGAGCAGCGGAATCGCCAACAGGATGAGGAAGAGGGCGGCCCGTGCGCCCTGTCGCGGTATGGTGCGGGCAATCCAGATGCCGAGCGGCACTTGGGTGGCGAGCACCAAGCCGCTAAACAGCATCTGGCGTTGCAGCGCATCGATAAAGCGCGGATCGCGCAGGGTCTCGCGATACCAGTCGAGCCCCACGAAAATGCGCGTATTGACGTCAAAGATGTCCTGCACGGAATAGTTGACCACCGTCATGAGCGGCACGATGGCGGTGAATGCCACCACCAAGACAACGGGAAGTACCGCGAGCCATGCCTTGTTGCTCCGCATGAGCGCTAGGCTTCCGAGTTCGAAGAAGAAAACTGCGCATGGCTCGGCGGCGCTCGCTCCGAGCCCGCCTGCCGGGCAAGATGTCCGTTGCGATAGGTCACCAGCCGATCGCCATTCAGCCACAGGTGCGCGGGGACGGCTTCAATCGCGGCATTTGGCATACTCGCGCTTTGCTCGTGGTTGCCAGAGCGCGCGAACGGCGTGTCGATGGGCAATCCGTCGAGTCGCTGGCGCACGTAGAGGGTGGTTTCCCGCAGACTGGCAGTGACCAGGCCGGCTGGTTTCCCGTCGTCCGTTCCCAGCGCACGGGCGCCATGCAACAACACTGGTATGCCCTCCTGCCCCTTGTCATTGACTATCTTGCCATTCGCTGGCTTGCCGTTACCCGTCGTGACGCTGCCCCATTCGGGCCGGAATCCGACGACGCAGGGGCCATCCTCGAGTCCACTGGGCGCAACGATGCGATTGTCGATGCAGAGCTGTCCGCCGCGCACCTGGGCAGGCACGAGGTTCATGCCAGGAGATCCGATGAACTTCGCAACCTCGACGTGCGCTGGCCGTTCGTAGACTTCGCTCGGCGTGCTTGTCTGCAATATGCGTCCCGCGTGCAGCATCGTGATGCGCTCAGCGAAGGTCAAGGCCTCCGCCTGATCGTGCGTCACGTAGACCATGGTCAGGCTGAGCTCCCGCTGCACGGTCTTCAGTGCTCGCCGCAGACGCCACTTGGTGGCGGGCTCCACGGCGGTCAGGGGCTCGTCGAGAAGCACCACCGCGACATCGGGCCGCGCCAGCGCGCGGGCAATGGCAACAAGCTGCTTTTCAAACAGGGACAGCGCCCGCGGCCACCTCTCGAGCAGCGGCGCAATGTCCAGCATCTCGCTCAAGCTTTGAACGCGATTCTGTATGGCCGCCTTCGTCCAGCCGCGATTGGCGAGCGCGAAGCCAATATTGTCGGCCACCCTGAGCGATGGATACAACACCGGAAACTGAAACACCTGGGCGACATTGCGCGCGGCGCCGCCAAGCCGCGTGACATCTCGACCGTCAAAGCGGATGCTGCCGAAGCGCGGTCGCAGCAGGCCGGCCAACAAGTTCAGCAGCGTGGTCTTGCCCGCCCCGGAGCTGCCAAGCACGGCGTGCGCCTCGCCATGGGTAAGCGTCAGGTCGATGCTTTTCAGAACGACTTCCTGTTCGCTGTAACCGTACCGCAGCCCCCTTACTTCAATTTCCGCCATACGCGATTCCAGATGCGTTGGCGTCGAAGCGCAGCAGGTCGCCAGGGCGGGCGTAAAGACTGAGAAGCTCCCCTTTCGGCAGATTGAACATGCCGGACAATCGTGCCACCCAGTCGCGCCCGTCCACCCGGCAGCGGAGCCAAGTCTCGGCCCCGCTGGTTTCAACCGCTTCCAATTCACCTTCGAAGCAGAGATCATCCGCAGCGCGACGCTGTAGGACAAGATGCTCTGGGCGTACCGCCTCGCCACTTTCCAGCAGGTTGACACAGGGATTGCTCATGAGATCGGCCGCTCGAGGCGAGACCGGCTGCCGGTACACGTCGAGCGGAAAGCCGCATTGCAGCTTTTCGCGCGCATCGAGGAGCACCACCTCATCGCCGAGGTTGAAGGCATCGCGCGGGTCAGAAGTCGTGTACACCACCACAATGCCCTCCTTAAGAAGCAATTCCCTGAGCTGCGCCTCTAGTTCTTCGCGCAGCTTGTAGTCGAGATTCACCAGCGGTTCGTCCAAGACCAGCACGCGGGCCCCCTTGGCCAGCGCGCGGGCGATCGCCACGCGCTGCTGTTGACCTCCGGACAGTTCGTGCGGCTGACGGCTTAGCAATTCGTCGATCTGCAGCCTTTTCGCCAAGTCGCGAACTTTCTTTTCCACCAATTCGGGGGAGACACTTTTGGCGTAGAGCGGTGAGGCGATATTGCGAAACACATTCCAATTTGGATAGTTGACGAACGCCTGATAGACGAGCGCGACGGAGCGGCGCCGCACATCAACGAGGCTCACGTCGACAGCGTCGATGGCGATGGTGCCTGCTGGCGTTTCCTCCAGACCGGCGATGGCGCGGGCGAGTCGGGTCTTGCCAGAGTTGTTGCGCCCAAGCACGACGGTGATGGCACCGGACGGGAACCGGTGCGTGAAAGGTCGCTTTCCTCCGAGGTTCAGTGCGGAAATTGAAAGCATGCGGGCGTGCTACTTTGGGGGAGGGGCTATCTTAGCGCGGGGGACAAGGCAGGTTGCATTGGATTGGCTCAGACCGAATCTTGCCATTGCCAAGAAAGTAGACTAAGGTACAACCATATTTTTAATATGGGTTACCCGTATCAAGACGACAATAGAGCTTCCAGACGAGCTGCTGGAGCAGGTCAAGTGCGCGGCGAGAAAGGAGGGTGCTTCACTTCGACGACTCTTCGAAGAAGGATTGCATCGAGTCCTACACGCCCGCCGAAACGTGGTGCGCCGTCAATTGAACATTCCAATCTACGGGGGCAGTGGTCTTACGCCAGAGTTTGAGGGCGCCGATTGGAACAAGATCAGAGACACGATCTATAGCGAGCACGGTGCGTGATTGCCATAGATACCAACCTTCTGGTGTACTCGCATCGTCCCGAAATGCCATTCCATGAGCGTACGCGAGAGGTGCTGAACGACGCAATCGGCGGAGCCGAGCCGGTGTGTGTTCCTTGGCCATGTGTTCACGAGTTTCTCGGAGTAGTCTCCAACCCCAGAATATTCAAGGATCCCACTCCCATGGATATGGCATTGGAAGTCATTGGGCATTTCTTCGAGAACGCGACGGGTGGGTTCCTGGCCGAGGGTGACGGTTATCTGGCAACGCTTGAGCGCGTTGCCCGACCCGCGCGTCTCCAGGGCGCGGTGGTCCACGATGCCAGAATCGCCGCGCTTTGCCTGTATCACGGTGTGCGTGTGCTTTGGTCCGCGGACCGCGATTTCTCGCGCTTTCCGAATCTTGCGGTGGTCAATCCGTTAGTGACTACCTAGATTTGCTGCGCAATTGATCCTCAATATGTCTGACACATGGTAGCGAGTTTCGTTGACCCCTTCTTTGCTTTCTTCATGTCCAAGTGTTTTTCGGCCCAGAGTTCTGCGATGGCGTTCATCGTTGAGCCATCGTATTGCCTATCCAATTCCTCAAGCAGTTGATGAGCCCTTTCAATTTCTTGTAGTTTTTCTGGAGTCACCAGCTTCTCATCTTCACCAAACGGCGCAGTCTAACTCTAGGCCGTAAGTGGGTGGAACTCTACCAAAAGCGGCCGGGCGAACTTGGACAGTCTGCCGAGGTGTGATTCGACCGAAGGGAGATTGACAACGAAGAGAAAGAAGTGTCGACCGCGAGTTGCCCAAGCACTCCATTCACTGACGCTACTTGGCGGTATACTTGGTAGCCACCGCAGGATCACGAAGCCGGGACAACTCGATGACGACCATGATCGCCGAGGTCTACGACGCCTTTAAATCTGCCGGCGCAGATGAGGACAAGGCGCTGGCCGCAGCGAGCGCCATTGCCGACTATCAGAAGGACATCGCCGAGTTGAAAGGCGATGTCAAACTGATCAAGTGGATCGTGGGTTTCAATCTCGCGTTTTCGGTGACGATTCTCT
>CAZNYE010000151.1:0-6299 GCA_964577185.1 uncultured Pseudomonadales bacterium
CCATAAGTGATCGTTGGACTTGAACCTCAGACTCAGCATCAGCATGGCTTGATCCTGCGAAAGCCACCGGGTGGCTCCACTCGCGGGACATCCCCTCGGTGTCGGAGCAAATACCACGGTCACTCCAGCCTCCGCGCAGGCTGCTTGCATGGCGGGGACAAATACATCGGGGTCTGCTTCGAGCGTTAGGGGTCGGAGCGACTTGAGATGCGACCTGAACCGCTCGCGGGAGTAGGGGGCGCAATTGAATTCTAGTGCCTGAATCTCACCGTAGCGGAGCCATGCCGCTATCGCTCCAAACTCAGTACGTGCCTTGTCCGACATGCGAAAAGCGGTTTGTTCAAGGCCTTGCGTCCACATTTTCCACGCATCCACTGAGCCAACGCCGAAAAAGCTCAGACATTCGGAAACAGTCTTGGCCTTGTCACGGTGCTTTTGTATCCACCCGAGTTTGCGCATGTCGGCAATTGGCAGTTCATCGAGCCACGAGACATCTTTGCGGAGCACTTCGATTGCATGCTGGTTTGCAAGGGCAGCACGATACCTAGCTTCTCGATGCAGCCAGAAACGCGCCGTGCTACCCAACACGCGTTCTAGTTTGACCGCGACGGATTCCGAAAGCGCAACCTTGCCGGCTACCAGTTGATTCACAAACTTTTTTGAAGTGCCCAGTCGCATGGCTAGCTCGGCTTGCGTCCACCTTCGTTCTTCAAGCGCGTCCGCAATAGTATCGCCCGGTGGAGAAATCCAATCGGGTTCGAAGTCTGTGATCAATGTATCAACCATTTTCAGTCCCTAAACCTATTCATCCGTCGTGATAGTCGCCATTCTCGACAATCAGCACCTGCGTTACACTGCCCCAGTCAATTCCTCCTGCGTCGAGTGCGGGAGGGGGGTCTTGACTGGGGAGAAGTGCCTGTTACAAGGCGGGTCTCTGTTCGGTGAAGAAAGACTGTGGACCCGCGGGTACTTTGAGGAGCTTGATCGTTTCTTCGTTCAGCGTCCAGATGTTGGCGACGGGAAACTTTGGGAAAAGCTGGAGGTACAACTTAAGCCTACATCACCTGGCGTGAAGCGATTATTCTCCGAGATGATTTGGGTGTATTGGCTTGTCTCTCACATAAAAGCCGATACCAAGCTGGGAAAGATTCGGCTGGTGTACGAATGGTCCGGCGAGCAATTGCCCGAAGCGCACTGGGCGCTGGGCGAATCGCTCGAAAAAGGATTCGTCCACGTTGGTCAGCAATACGCCAATGCCTGGAGGGGGTATGTATTCATAATTTCTCTGATGCTGAAATGGACTGCGCTTTCCCAAACTGAACAATCTTCGCTTCTCGCAGATTCTTGGAAATTCGCCCAATGGCTTGATGAGCGCCGCGCCGCGAAAAGTCATCAGTTCCGCCATGCTTTGCTGTTCCTGCTGTTCCCGGACGACTTTGAACCCATAGTGAGTGAAAGCAAAAAGAAGGAGATCGTGGCCGCTCTTGGTCAGGGCAGAGAGAAGCAATGGAACACAAGAATTGACTTGGACAAAGCGGTGCTGGCAATCCGAAGGAGGCTTGAAGCAGAACATCTTGGGCAGGAAGTCCACTTCTTCGACGAACCATTCAAGCAGATGTGGCAGAGCGATGGCAGCAAGACCGCGCCATCTAGCCAAGAGCAAGAACAACCGAAATCAAACCAAGCAGGGTAGGAAAGAAACCCTCCAGAAGCGTTGGAGGGTGGGCGTGAGACAGCGCCGACAGAAGTCAAGCAATATAGCTTGGAAGACGGATCTCGTGATCTCCTCATGGAAGAGACACAGTTCCATCGCATTGTCGATTTGCTGGCGTTGCGCAAGAACTTGATTCTCCAAGGTCCTCCTGGAGTCGGCAAGACCTTTGTCGCCAAGCGTGTTGCCTGGAGTCTGATAGGTTGGAAAGACCCGGCTTGCGTTCAATTGGTCCAGTTTCACCAGTCCTATGCCTACGAAGATTTCGTGCAGGGATTCCGACCGACCGAGAAAGGCGGATTCACTCCGCGAGAAACCGTGCACGTTGATGTCTGCCTAGAAGGATTCTCCATTCAAGCCCGGAGCATTGACCTTTCCCAAGAGTGGCGGAAGATTCACGACGATCTTTTGTCCCTTGTTGGCGCGACCTAGCAATTCGAGTTGAAGTTTGCAGTCGATACTTCAGTTACTCTCATCCTTCTTCAAATAGTCTACAATGGACTACTTAGGCAATTTACGAATACGCGATGGCAACGCAATCGAATCAACAACTTCCGGTCTGGAAGGTTTCTCAGGCCAAGGCGCGGCTCTGCGAAATTATGCGACTTGCGGAGAATGGCGAACCGCAGGTGATTGGAACCCGCCGACCTTGTGTGTTGATTCCGCTCGACATCTGGCAGCGGAAACAATCGGCGGACAGCAAAGAGGAGGTGCATTTGGGGCGCTGGTTGATCGAGAACGCGCCGCGCGGAGTGAACTTCGAACCACCTAGTCGCAAACTGCCTGAGAGACCTATCCCCTTTATCGACTACGCGATTGATCCGGAAGACCCTGAAGAATGAACGGATATCTGCTTGATACCAATGTACTTTCGGAAACGAGTCGGGAATTCGTTCATCCGTCGGTTATTCAATTCCTGGAGTCAAATCGGAACATATGGATCTCGGCAATCGTTTTCGAGGAGTTTTACTATGGGATGGAAATGTTGCCTGAGGGTCGGCGACGTGACAGGTTGTCTGATTGGCTTGATAGGACCCTTGTTAGCTTTGAGAACCGTGTGTTGACCATTGGCCTCCGCGAGGCGGAGTGGTCGGGTAGGTTCCGCGCCCGCGCAAGACGACGCGGATACGAGATGACCCATCCCGACGCACTCATCGCGGCAACGGCGGTCTCACATGATCTGTGCCTTGCGACTCGCAATGTCAGGGACTTCAGAGTCCTCGATATCCCCATTCTCAACCCTTGGGACGAAACCTAGCGAGCCTCCCACGCCACACCGCGGATGGACCCGCGGCACCACAGGAGCGCACACCGAAGGAATACGTGTCGACGGACTCTGCCACCTCGGCCTCGGTTTCTTCTTCGCCCTTCAATTGAAAGGTTGAGCAAGTCATCGCGAATTGCGTCCCGCTCTATGATTCACTCAAGGTTCGAGCCATTTTGGCATGCCAACGAGTGCCGGTGGAGATCGCGCGCTTGGGCATCTGTGGATCGAGCACGCGGACCGGAAGCTGCTCTCCGAGGCGCTTTTCTACATGGCGGACGCCAAGGAAGTGCTGCCTTGGTGGAAGGCCTTCTACTCAGGAATAGAATTGATCGAGCAGCGACGGTTGTTGGTGAAGGTTGGGCGAGCCCCGGACGCGCTGTGTGAGGTCATACTGTTTCACACAGCCTACAAGGGTAGTCCGAACCCACCGCCACCCGGCGTGTGCATGATGATGGCGTCACCCGCTTGCACGAATCGGCGATCGCTGCCCTTGAGGGTTTCTATGCGCCCGTCGGCCTTGCGTAGCTGATTCAATCCACAGGCGCCGGGCTGTCCTCCGTCGAGTCCCCTGGGAGGCACTTCCCTATGTCCGGTGAGCAGATTGACCTCCATCGGCTGCAGGAACTTCAAGATGCGCGTGACCCCATCACCTCCCCTGAACCTGCCCGCACCGCCGGATCCCCGGCGAATCTCAAATCGCTCCAGCATGACCGGAAACCTTGACTCCAATACTTCCACGTCGGTGAGGCGGGTGTTGGTCATGTGGCTGTGTACGGCATCCGCACCCTTGAAGCCTCTTCCTTGGTTGTCCACTCCGGCACCCGTCCCTCCGCAAATGGTCTCGTAGTTCTGATAGTGATCGTCGCCCCAGACGAAGTTGTTCATGGTGCCCTGGGAGGCGGCGTTCACTTGAAGCGCGGCGAGGAGCGCATTGGTTGCCGCTTGGCTCACTTCGGTATTGCCCGCGACCACAGCGGCTGGATACTCGGGCGAGAGCATCGACTTCTCTGGAATCATTATATCGATCGGTTCGAGGCATCCGGCGTTCATTGGAATGTCGGCGTCCACGATGGTGCGAAAGCAATAGAGCACCACAGCCCGCGTCACCGGACGCGGCGCATTGAAATTATCCGCTTGCTGAGGGCTGGTGCCAGTAAAGTCCACCTCCGCACGTCGCCGCTTTGCATCTCGACGTATGGAGACACAGATCTGCCGGCCGGCATCCATGTCCAAGCGAAAACTCGCATCCTTCAATGCGTCGATGGCACCGCGCACTGTCTCGGCGGCGTTTTCCTGTACATGGCGCATATAGGCCTGCACGACTTCAAGTCCGTACTGATCGACCATGGCAAGCAATTGCTGCGCGCCTTTTTCATTGGCGGCTGCCTGCGCCTTGAGATCGGCGATGTTCCGCGCGGGATTGCGCGCGGGATATTCGGCGCTGATGAGCAGGTCCGACAAGGCCCGTTCCCGGAATGCGCCAGCGTCCACCATGTGAAAACACTTGATCAGCACGCCTTCCTCAGTAATGCGCTTGGCGGCGGGGGAGGTCGAACCAGGCGAGAGACCACCGATGTCGGCGTGGTGTCCCCGGCTTGCGGCAAAGAACAGGAGATTCTCTCCGTTCGTATCGAACACAGGTGTGACCACCGTGATGTCTGGCAGATGGGTACCGCCGTCGTAGGGCGCATTGGTAACGAACACGTCTCCGGCCGAAAATTTGCCCTCGCGGGTTCTGATGACGCTTGTCACGCTCTGATCCATGGAGCCGAGATGTACTGGCAGGTGAGGCGCGTTGGCGACAAGCGCACCCTGGGCATTGAATATGGCACAGGAAAAATCCAAGCGTTCCTTGATGTTCACAGAGTCGGCGGTGGCCTGCAGCCGAGCCCCCATTTGTTCGGCGATGGACATGAAAAGACTATTGAAAATCTCCAACATGATCGGGTCGGCTTGCGTGCCGATTGGTCTTGTCCTTTTCATCGGTTGGTGGCGCGTGAGCAGGATGTGCCCGCGGGCATTCATTTCAGCGCTCCATCCGGGCTCGACGACTATGGTGCTGATGGATTCAATGATGAGCGCTGGGCCCTTCAGCCTGTTCCCAGGACGCATCTCGTCGCGCAGCACAACCGGCACTCGGTGGAATTGGTCCCCGGAGAAGAGCTGCGACCATTCGTGAACCGGCGCCTCACCTTGCACTAGGTCAGACTCGGGTTCGACTTGTTCGCAGCCACCGCCCATGCTCTCGACCTCTATGGCTTCGATTACCAATGGTTTCTCTGGCGAAGTAAACCCGAATCTTGACCTGTGCTCCCTGTCGAACGCTTGGCGAACCTCGGGTTCGCTGCCATGCTCGACGATGAGCGCCGTATCCGTACCCTCGTACCTGAGGTGCAATCTACGCCGGGTCTCGATGTCACGTATCGAGACACCCTGGCTGGCGATTTCCTTACGTGTGGCAGCCGTGAGCAATTGGAATCGCTCGCGCAGTCGTGATTCCATATGCGCGCCAAGCGGTTCTTCTATGGCCGATTGGCGGTGCGCGCGCACATCGGCGAGACCCATGCCGTAGGCCGACAGCACACCCGCAAGCGGATGCAGCAAAATGCGTTCGATTCCGAGCGCATCCGCGACGAGACAGGCGTGCTGTCCACCGGCACCGCCAAAGCAATTCAACGTGTAGCGCGTGACATCGTAGCCCCGCTGGGTGGAGATTTTCTTGATGGCACCCGCCATGTTTTCGACTGCGATGCGGACAAAGCCCTCGGCCACCTGCTCCGCCCTTCTGCTGTTCCCGACCTTCTTCGCGAGCACTTGAAACGCCGCTTCAACCGAGCGTCTATCGAGCGGCTGGCATCCGTCCTCACCGAACAGGCTCGGGAAATGGTGCGGCAGTAGCTTGCCGAGCATGAGGTTGGCATCGGTCAGCGCGAGTGGACCCTTATTTCGGTAGCACATGGGTCCTGGACTGGCCCCTGCAGAATCTGGTCCCACGCGCATTCGCGCACCATCATATGTGAGTACAGATCCTCCCCCTGCGGCTATGCTGTGGATTTGCATCATCGGCGCACGTACGCGCACACCAGCAACTTCTGTTTCAAACACGCGTTCAAGTTCGCCGGCGTAGTGTGATACGTCCGTCGAAGTGCCGCCCATATCAAAGCCGATCACCCGATCGTACCCGGCTCTCGCGGCGGTCTCGACCATACCGATCACGCCGCCGGCCGGGCCCGAGACAATGGCATCCTTGCCCTTGAAGAGGCTCGCGTCCGTGAGCCCTCCGGAAGACATCATGAACATCAATTTCGGAGATGTGTTGCT
>CAZNYE010000152.1:0-3702 GCA_964577185.1 uncultured Pseudomonadales bacterium
TCGCGACACCGTCCACTTGCTTTCAATTCCTACCGGGCAGCGAGACCTTCTCAATCGATTCTTCGCGTTTCGCGGGCTACCGTCACCTCCGCCTGCACGAGGACGGACGCATCGAAACTCAGGTGCATCGAGTGGCTGGTGTGCCTGCCGACATCGATTCCTCCATCTTAAGGTACTAGACAATGTCCGGAGGAGCCTATCAAGCCGACGCCATAGAGGTGCTCGAAGGTCTTGAGCCGGTACGCCTGCGTCCAGGCATGTACACGGACACCACGCGACCGAATCACCTGATCACCGAAGTCGTGGATAACAGCGTCGATGAGGCCATGTCCGGCTATGCGACCAAGGTCATCGTTCGGCTGCTCGAAGGCGGGGTCATTGAAGTCGAGGACAACGGACGCGGTATGCCGGTTGATGAGCACCCCCAACACCGCCTCTCGGGAGTCGAACTCATCATGACCAGGCTGCACTCGGGCGGCAAGTTCGGCCATCGCAACTACGGCATATCCGCCGGACTTCATGGCGTGGGGGTGTCTGTCGTCAACGCCCTGTCAAGCTGGCTGGAGGTGGCAGTCAAACGCGAGAGCGCACGCTGGACGATGAGATTTGAAGGCGGCGAACCCGTGACCCCATTGGAGCGTTCGGATGACCGCGTCGCTCGGGCGGACACTGGCACACTGGTGAGATTCAAGCCGGATGAATCCTATTTTGAATACGCGCAGGTGTCCGTATCGGCACTCAGGCAGCTTCTGCGCGCCAAGGCGGTGCTGTGCGACGGCCTGCAGGTGGAACTTTACGACTTTACAGGGGACGAACCCAAGCATGAGCACTGGTGTTACCAGGACGGCATCGTCGAGCATTTGAATGGTGAGCTTGAGTCTTTCAAAGAATCCAACCTGTTGCCGGAGCCTTTCTTTCACAGCGTAGAAATCGAACAGGAAACCGTCACCTTCGCCTTGCAGGTGAATACGGAAACCCAATGTGCGCAGAGCTTCGTCAATCTCGTACCCACCACCCTCGGCGGAACCCATGTCAACGGCTTGCGTGCGGGTCTGATTGACGCCATGCGCGAGTTTTGCGAGTTCCGCAATCTGATTCCGCGTGGTGTCAAGCTGGTCGGCGATGATCTCCTAGGACGGGCAAGTTACTTGCTGAGCGTGAAAATCCGCGATCCTGACTTTCGCGGGCAGACCAAGGAACGACTGTCCACACCGAGCGCGGCGACGTTGGTCAGCGGGGCGGCAAAGGATGGCTTTAGTCTATGGCTCAATACCAATGCGCGTATCGGAGAAACTCTCGCCGAGTTCACCCTGTCGAACGCCCGCCGACGAATCAGTGCCGCGCAACAGACCGAGCGCAAGCGAGTGGCGCAAGGCCCCGCGCTTCCCGGCAAATTGGCAGACTGCGCGAGCAAAGATGTGAACTCCTCTGAGCTCTTTCTGGTCGAGGGGGACTCGGCTGGCGGCTCCGCAAAGCAGGCCCGCAGTCGCGAATTTCAGGCCGTGTTGCCGCTTCGGGGGAAGATCCTCAATACATGGGATATGGGCTCGGGAAAGATCCTCGAATCGCGAGAAGTCTCTGACATAGTCCAAGCGATCGGTGTCGAGCCGGCTTCAACCGACCTGTCCCGTCTGAGATACGGGCGCATCTGCATACTCGCCGATGCCGACTCCGACGGTGCACATATCGCCACCCTCTTATGCGCATTGTTTCTCAAGCATTTCCCCGACCTCGTCAAGGAAGGCCACATCTTCATCGCCCAGCCACCCCTCTATCGCATAGATGTCGGTAAGGAGGTGCGTTATGTGCTCGACGAAGGGGAGAAAGAAACGGTGCTAGGCAACATTCGCAGCAAACGACCCAATGCGAAGGTCACAGTGCAGCGCTTCAAGGGCCTCGGCGAGATGAATCCGCCGCAGCTCCGCGAAACCACCATGAATCCACAAACGCGGCGGCTGCTCATGCTGGAACTTGACGACCAGCTCCAAACGCAAGAACGCATGGACATGATGCTGGCGCGCAAGCGAGTGCCAGACCGGCGCGCCTGGCTGGAGGAGCAAGGTCATCAGGCGAGGCGCTTGTAGCCCCGCCGCAACCCGAATGACAGATCTCTTTTCACAGAACGAAGTGGACTTCGAGCGCGTTGCGCTTCGAACCTTCACCGAGCGCGCCTATCTCGACTACTCCATGTACGTCATCAACGACCGCGCACTTCCGCATGTCGGTGATGGCCTCAAGCCGGTGCAACGCAGGCTCGTCTATGGCATGTCACAACTTGGCCTGGGCGCCAATGCCAAACCCGCCAAGTCGGCGCGCACGGTCGGCGATGTTCTCGGCAAGTTCCACCCACACGGCGACGCCGCCTGCTACGAGGCCATGGTGCTCATGGCGCAGCCATTCTCCTTTCGTTATCCGCTGATCGACGGTCAAGGCAACTGGGGCGCACCCGACGACCCCAAGTCGTTTGCCGCCATGCGCTACACCGAGGCGCGGCTGTCAAAGTTTGCCGAACTCCTGCTGTCCGAGCTTGGCCAGGGAACAGTGGACTATGCGCCCAACTTTGATGGCACGCTTGAGGAACCGACCACCCTCCCAGCCCGCCTTCCACTGGTGCTCGCCAATGGCGGCACCGGAATTGCAGTGGGCATGGCAACCAGCATTCCACCGCACAATGTCAGGGAATTGGCCCACGCGGCGATTCACCTGATCGACAACCCAAAGGCGAGCACGCGCGAACTCATGTCGCCTCGGCTGTCCGAAGCGTCAAATGGCCGATCCCTGCTGGCCGAGGAACCCATCTTTCTAGGTCCCGACTTTCCAACAGACGCAAGCATCATTACACCCCGCGAGCAAATCATTGCCGCCTACGAAACCGGCCGCGGCACAGTCGTTTCGCGGGCATCTTGGCGGCGGGATGCGAAGACTGGTGAAATTGTCATAGACGCACTCCCCTGGCAGGTGTCGCCTTCAAGGGTCATGGAGCGCATCGGCGCTGAAATGGAGAAGAAGAATCTCCCCATGATCGCTGATATACGCGACGAGTCCGACCATGAGCACCCAACGCGGCTTGTGATTGTGCCCAAATCGAAACGATTCGATGCCGCCCGACTCACGAGTCATCTCTTTGCCGAAACCGACCTTGAGACGAGTCACACGCTCAATTTCAACGTGCTGGGGCTCGATGGAAGACCTCGTGTCTTCGGACTCGCTGAACTCCTCTCCGAATGGCTTGAGTATCGACGAACCACCGTTCGCCGCCGACTCGAGCACAGAATAGAGGTCATCGAAGCGCGTCTGCACATACTCGACGGCTTCATGCTGGTCTACCTCAACCTCGATGGAGTCATCCGCATCATTCGCGAGTCGGACAACTCCAAAGCCGCTTTGATCCAAGCCTTCAAGTTTACCGAGGTGCAGGTGGATGCCGTGCTCGAGGTTCGCCTTCGCCAGCTTGCGCGCCTTGAGGAAGAGAAAATCCGAAAGGAAAAGGAAGCGCTCATGGAAGAATGGGAGCAGCTACAGGCTGTGCTGGATTCGCCTCGACGATTCAAGCGCCTGCTCAAGAAGGAAATCGCAGAAGATGCCGAGAAGTATGGCGATGCGCGTCGCTCCACCTTCGCGGAAGTCGAGGAAGCCAAGAGTTTCCGGGCGGAGGATCTGGTGGCTCGTGAACCAATCACCGTCATCCTCTCCGAACAGGGT
>CAZNYE010000153.1:0-2304 GCA_964577185.1 uncultured Pseudomonadales bacterium
GTGGACCGAGGTCTCTTTTCCAACGAGGCCGGGCAGGGGTCGGCGCCTATTGCCCACTCCGCGAGCCGCGGGGAAAGCCCTGTTGCCGAAGGCATGGTTTCGATTCTCGAACCTTTCATAGATACCCTTGTCATATGCACTCTGACTGCCATGGTCATCCTTTCTTCCGGCGTGTGGACACAAAAGTTTGAGAATGAGTTCGAGCACAGCAACCTCACCTGGGTCGAAGGAGAATGGGATGAAGACAATCCAGAACACCAGCAGGCATTGTTTAGCTACATCTTTGGCGCTCGAAATGAGTCCCTTGGCGTGCGGCCCCTGAATGCGGAACTTCAAGTTGTCGATGGTGTGATCCAAGAAGACGGATTCACTGCCGTCCACAATCGATCGATCGCCGAAGATCTACGAGTCTACGTGGATGGCGAGCCCTTTTCCGGGACGCTACCCATAAGCGATGGACGGAGCGAAATATTTCCATGGTCCTTTCGCGGCAGGTCACTGGTGCATTCAATTCGGCTGACGCTGGAAGCATTCAAACAGAGTTTTATTGGCGACTACGCACCCTATGTTGTCACCGTAGGTCTTCTGATGTTCGCATTTTCAACGGCCATAGTTTGGGCCTATTACGGGGATAGGGCGCTGCTCTACCTGGGCGGGGAAAAGTATCTGCTCCCTTATAGATTGCTTTACGTAGCCTTCTTCTTCTTGGGCGCATTTGCGGATACGGGCTTGATTTGGCTCGTTTCGGCCGTATGTTTACCCATTATGGCGCTTCCAAATTTGGTCGCCATATTTCTGCTCCGACGCGAGATGCGCGCAGAGATAGATCACTATTGGACGCTGTTTGACGCGGGTAAACAGGTGAATAAGAATGGCTAGTGGTGTAGATTAGGCATCCTGTCCAGGTCGAGAACCGCTAACTGGTCAAACGCGATCTGTTTTTGCCGCGAGTCATCAAGAATTGAGAACCACACAGAGAGGAGAGGTACGTTAGCCATGTCAATAGAAGTGAGCTTTGAACTTGAAGAGCCAGATTTGGAGTATTTTCGCCAGCACATCCGCGACGCCTGTGCCGGAGCGGAGGGGATGAGTGAGACAGAGATCATTGAGAAAGCTGATGCTCTGCTCTCGGAGATCACGGCGGCAGATGTGCCGGAATTTGTTGGCGAGCGATTTCAACGCCTGCGAGTGCTGATAGGCATGTTGATGGACGCGGAATGGGCGCTAGAAGGAGATGAGCGCAAGAACGTTGTCGATGCGCTCGCTTACTTCGCCAACCCGCACGACCTCATTCCAGATGGGGTGCCCGTACTGGGGTTCATTGATGACGCGATCATGGTGGAACTCGTCGCTCAGGAGCTTCAGCATGAAATTGAGGCCTACAACGATTTCTGCGCCTTTCGTGCCAGCGAGGCCGCGCGCGATCGCGAATCATCACTGGAAGACTATCTCGCCTCACGTCGCAGGGCATTGCACGCGCGCATGCGCCGTCGACGCAGCGCATCACGCGCCCCAGGTGACAGAGCGTCGAGAACGCGATTGCGGTTGTTTTAGTCCCTAGCTTGCCGCGTCCGCAAGCTCGCAGGGCTTGCAGTAGACACGCACTTCTCCCCAGTCCCTGCTAGGCTGCCGATCCGGGTATCCCGTACCCAGGATGCCGGCAACCCAGTCAAGCAATTTGGAGAGAACCGGACGATCATTGACGACCATAGCGCTAATGGTGGACAAGCTCAGGTTCAAGTCCTGCCTTTGTTGATGATAGGTCACGCGATAATCTTCAAGTTCGGCGAGCTGCGCCGCTGAGGCCACCGCGTCATTGAGCCCGCCGAGATTGTCGACAAGATCTAGCTCTTTGGCATCGGCGCCGATCCATACCCGACCTTGAGCGATTTCATGGATTTGTTCGCGCGCCCTATCACGCCCGGAAGCGACGAGGTCAAGGAAGTCGCTGTAAATCGACTCGATGAACAATGTAATGAAGTGACGATTGAGTTCGCTGATGCCATCGTCGCCGACGAGGTCTTCCGCGACCTGCGTGGTTGTCACTCGGTCACTGTGAATGCCAATCGTTGCGTAGGAAGCATCAAGCGAGAGGGTGGATCCAACTGCGCCGATGGAGCCTGTGATCGTTTCTGGATGCGCCCAGATCTCGTCGGCTGTGGCACTGATCCAGTATCCACCCGAAGCGGCTACGCCTGCCATGGATACTACAACCGGCTTTCCCGCTTCCTGTGCGGCTGCCATTTGTGCCCTGATGGCCTCACTTGCTGACGCGCTGCCGCCGGGAGAATCCACACGAAGCAC
>CAZNYE010000154.1:0-6366 GCA_964577185.1 uncultured Pseudomonadales bacterium
GATCTCAGGTGGGTGGCGCTCGCGGATGTTGAGCGATACACGTCTGAGGAGTCGGTGCTGCGGATGGTGAGGAAGAGTGGCGAATTCTCCAGCCGATCATAAACCTCTGTAAACGTCTCGTCGGAAAACACCAGCACTCCGTCAGCGTTCCCTACGACATCAAGCACTTGGTGTGGCGGAGGGTCGCTTCGCAACACGGCGCTGATCGGTACGTTCGTGTCGGCGCTGAGCACGGTCTAACAATTATCACAATCCGTTCTTGGCTTCCCTAGCGGTGGTGACTTGCATGGCCGAAGTGAATAGCTAAAGTAGCTGCACTAGCTTGTTCTTACGGGGCTGTCCAATACATGCGCTTCGCATTCGACTTTGGCCCATATAATTCACAGAGTGCTCCGACCTGAACGCGAATCTGCTAAGTCCGACAGACCGCCAGCATCAATGCGCAAAAGGAAATGGATCGGGGATGCCTGAAGCCCAACAAATGAAGCACCTACTCGACCCAGTTACAAGAGTCGAAGGAATGGTGGTTACATGGATGAGTACCAAGTCGTTCTTGGGCACATCGGAGAACGCCGTGAAGACTCGGGTCTGGATTGCGGTCTCCGTCCATGTCCTCGTCTCGATCATCAAGAGTCGCCTCGGAATCGCGCAAAACCTCCACACAATCCTACAGTTCCTCAGCGTCAGTTCCTTCGAGAAAATCCCATTGGATCAACTGCTTACGAACACACCAGCCAGAGTCGATATTTCCCCTTCGCGTAAGCAATTGAATTTATTCGATTAAACGTTGGGACACTAGTGATCCAGAGCCGTATTCGCGCTGAAGAGAAGATGATTGCGACGCAGGCGGGGCGGAAGCAAGCTATCATTCAGAAAGATGTTACGAGCCAAATCGATGTCCTAACAGCACAGCCTTGCCTAGAGCATGAGTACCCTTGAGGGGAGGGTATTGGAACCGTGCCGGAGCATTGGGAGTTCAACAGGGCGAAAAGGCACCTGCAAGATGTCGATGATCGCTCCCAAGCGGCTAAGAAAGAACCATTGTCCGAATCGCATACAACCAGAGTAACTCGCAGAATTGAAGAGAATGTCACGATGTTCACAGCGGAATCACACATCGGGCACAAGTGGTTTAAGCCCAATGGTATTTTCGTAAATACGATGTGGGCTTGGACGGCTTCGCTAGGCATCAGCATGCAGTCCGGAGTCGTCGTCTCCCCCAACTTGGATAACTCTCCAAAGGAAGCGGTTTGATTGTGAAGGTCCCTGCGAACCCCAAGATTTATCATATCGTACACTTGGACCGGCTTCCTTCGATCATCTCAGATGGCTGTTTGTGGTGCGATGCTGAGGTCATTCAGCGGACGGACACTGGAACCACAATAGGAATGAGTAGCATCAAGCGGCGGAGGCTAGAGGAATTCAGACTTACCAGCCACCCCGGCCTTTTTGTTGGTCAGTGCGTTCCCTTTTACTTTTGTCCCCGTTCAGTCATGCTCTACGTAATTCACAGGGCGAATCATCCTGAGCTTGATTATCGGGGAGGCCAGGAGGCTATCGTCCACCTTGAGGCTAATCTGCGCCATTGCACTGAGTGGGCGAATCAGGTGGGTGTGCGTTGGGCCTTCACCCTGTCAAACGCCGGATCCGGCTACTGTGAGGACCGTGCGGAACTAAATCAATTGGACAAGCTCGATTGGACTGCTATCAACGCCCGCAATTGGCAAGTCCACAAGGAAGGAAAGCAAGCTGAGTTTCTCGTGGAGAAGTACTTTCCCTTTGAACTCATTACTCAGATTGGCGTCAAATCGCGCCAGATTCTTCGCAAAGTCGAATCAGTGCTCCAGGCTGCCGACCACAAACCTCTCATGAATATAAGGGCGGAATGGTACTATTAGCAAAGAGACGCGCCGCGATGCTTGAATTTAAGACAGGCAATATACTTGCCGAAGACGCTGACGCCTTGGTGAATACAGTCAATTGCGTCGGCGTGATGGGGCGCGGAATTGCGCTGCAGTTCAAGAAAGCGTTTCCCGAGAACTATAAGGCTTATGCTGCGGCGTGCCAACGGGACGAATTGAGGCCAGGTCGAATGTTTGTGTTCGAGACTAGGGAACTGGCGAATCCGCGCTTAATCATCAACTTCCCCACCAAACGTCATTGGCGCGGCAAGAGCAGAATGCAAGATATTGAAGACGGATTGAAAGCCCTACGCAAAACCATTCGTGAGTCTGATATCCACTCTGTCGCGATTCCTCCGCTCGGCTGTGGACTCGGGGGATTGAATTGGAACGAGGTGCGTCCCCGAATTGAGGAGGCTTTGTGCGGCCTTGGTGAGTTGCACATTGTCGTCTTCGAACCGAGCGATGTGGCGGAGACTACCGAAATCGGGCGAAGCCAAGACATCCCCGAAATGACCGCCGGCCGCGCAGCGCTTGTTGGGCTGACCGACACATATCTCAATGGCCTTCTCGACCCGTTCATCACGCTTTTGGAAATTCACAAGTTGATGTACTTCTTGCAGGATTCGGGCGAGCCGCTCAAGCTTCGGTTCACGAAAGCAACTTTTGGCCCATACGCAGAGAACCTGCGCCACGTACTAAATCAAATTGATGGGTATTTCATTTCCGGTTACCGGGATGGTGGTGATTCACCGCGTAAACAGATCGAGCTCGTACCTGGGGCGGTGGAAGACGCTCTGAAGACTTTGGAGCGTTCCGAAGATACCCAAGAGCGCTTTCGTCGAGTCGTGAATCTGGTTGAAGGGTTCGAATCCGCATTCGGCCTTGAACTTCTATCGACGGTGCATTGGGTAGTCAACCGGGAATCGCCAATGAGCATGGATGATGTGATCTCTCAAACCTACAATTGGAGTGATCGTAAGAGACGATTTTCGCGCCGGCAGATTGATCTAGCCGTCGATGTTCTAGCAGGAAAGGGTTGGATTACGGCTGATTCTCAATCTATTAGGGGATGATGCGGAATCTACCCTGCGCCGAATTCCCTCGCGAGGCAAGAAGGCAAGAAGTCAACTGGCCGACAATCCACCGAGTGAATTACGGTGCCGATTGTCCACCCTTGCCAATGCACTGTCCGCGAAGACCAGTGTTCTCGCGTCCGTAACGCTGTGGTGTACGCGCATCCGGTGACCGCATTTAATCTGCCGCACGCGACGTACTTGAGTGATTAACTGAGGCCACTCGGCCAAGAAGTCGCCACGCCCACTTGTCCAGCGCGTTTCTTTAGCTTGGAAAAGCATGCGGCGCGGAATATTGATGAATTGGGTCGCGGGGTCGGTGCGTAGTGTCCTCTGGTGTATCAAGGACAATGCCCGACAATACAGCATTCTGAGGATTCAAGGCCGCATACGCTCGCTCTCCTCGTGCATAGCGCAAGAATGCGTTACTGCCCCATTGCATTCCAAGCCCGCTAGGAACCTGTTTAGAGTGGCGAATTCTCCAGCCGATCATAAACCTCTGTAAACGTGCTGATCAGTACGTTCGTGTCGGCGACCAGGCGATCAGCTCTCGTCGGCAAGGAGCGTCTCCAATGTTGCGTCCGTTGTTCCACCGGCCGCAGCTTCGGCCGAAATGGCTTCCATAATGTCGACCAGACGCTCCCATGCGGCTCCACGCGGGCGTTCGTACTGGTCAACTGACAGCATTACGGTGACGGCACGACCGTTTTTGGTGATGGCGAAGGGTCTCCGCTGAGCACGGTCTAACAATTCTCTCAATCCGTTCTTGGCTTCCCGGGCGGTGGTGACTTGCATGGCCGAAGTGAATAGCTAAAGTAGCTGCATTAGCTTGTTCTTACGGGGCTGTCCAATAGATGCGCTTCGCATTCGATTGTAGTAGGTTCAACTTCCGCCCCGACTCCAAGAGAATCAAGCCTCACGCCAAGTCTTAAGTAGTTGATCGTAGGGGACGGTGCGTCCACGCGGCTTTTCGTTGTCGAGGCGAGGTTTCGGGGCGCCTGGGCGGGCAAGCCATTCCTCGGCGCTCGTCTCGGGGTTGAGTTTCGGGCCGCATTCACCCTGAATGCCGATGCGTTCGAGTCGCGCCAGCACTTCATCTTGTTCCTGCGCGAGAGTATCCATTGCTTCCTGTGGGGAGACGGCGCCGCTCACCGCATTGGCGACGTTCGGCCACCAGAGTTGCGCGAGCTTCGGGTAGTCCGGCACGTTGGTGCCCGTCGGCGTCCACTGCACTCTTGCTGGACTGCGGTAGAACTCCACCAGGCCACCGAGCCGCGGCGCTTCTCGCGTCATGGCCTGCGAGCGAAGATCTGAATCGCGGATGGGGGTGAGGCCCACCAGCGTTTTTTTCAGCGAGACGGTCTTCGAGACCACGAATTGCGCGTACAGCCATGCCGCCTTGCGGCGCTCCAAGGGGGTACTTTTCAGCAGCGTCCAGGAACCGGCGTCCTGGTAGCCGAGCTTCATTCCCTGCTGCCAATAGGGGCCGCGCGGCGAAGGGGCCATGCGCCACTTTGGCGTGCCGTCCTCGTTCACCACCTCGAGCCCCGGTTCGATCATGTCGGCGGTGAAGGTCGTGTACCAGAATATCTGCTGGGCGATGTGACCCTGCGCCGGTACCGGCCCGGCCTCCGAGAAGGTCATGCCCTGGGCTTCTGGCGGCGCGAAGCGCTTCAGCCATTGCATGTACTTGTCCAGCGCGTAGACGGCGGCCGGACCGTTGGCGGCGCCGCCGCGGCTGACGGATGCGCCCACCGGCCGGCAGCCTTCGGCGCGAATGCCCCATTCGTCCACCGGCGAGCCGTTGGGAATGCCAGTGTCTCCAGCACCGGCCATGGACAGCCAGGCATCGGTGAAACGCCATCCAAGAGAGGGGTCTTTCTTGCCGTAGTCCATGTGGCCATAGACACGCTCACCGTCGAGGCGCCGCACCTTCTCGGTAAAGAATTCGGCAATGTCCTCGTAGGCCGACCAGTTGACCGGCACACCCAACTCATAGCCGTAGGCATCGCGGAAACCTTGCCGCAGATCCTCGCGGGAAAACCAGTCATACCTGAACCAGTAGAGATTGGCGAATTGCTGGTCTGGCAGTTGATAGAGCTTGCCGTCCGGCCCGGTGGTGAAGCTCTTGCCGATGAAGTCGTCAATATCGAGGCTCGGCAGCGTGACCGCGGCGCCATCGCCGGCGATAAAGTCCGACAGCGGCACGACGTAGCCATAGCGGGAGTGTGTGCCGATCAAGTCTGAATCATTGACGTAGGCATCGTAGATGTTCTGGCCGGACTGCATCTGCGTCTGCAGCTTTTCGATGACATCGCCTTCCTGTATCAGATCGTGGGTAACGCGGATGCCGGTGATTTCCTCAAAGGCGCGGGCGAGCAGTTCGGATTCGTACTTGTGCGTGGTGAGGGTTTCGGACACGACGCTAATGTCCATGCCGCGAAAGGGCGCGGCGGCTGCCGTGAACCAAGCAAGCTCCGCAAGTTGCTCTTCCGTGGAGAGGGTGGACGGCTGAAATTCCCCAAGGGCCCAGCGTGCGGCATTGGCGGCGTAATCAGGCGCGCCGTCTTGCGATTCACTGGTATCCGTCGGCCGCTCATCGCCGCCACAGGCAACGAGCATGGTGATTGCCGCTAGTGCTAGCACCAACTGATAATGCCGTATCAGTGACTGCGGGAAGGATCCGTGCAAGGCGGGACGCGCCTTGCATCTGGGCGCTTGTGGGCGCGCCGATACAGCATTATCAGTTGGTTCTGGCACTAGGCAAAGGCAGGCTAGTCGAAACACGGGTTTCCCGAATCTTCTGTTTTGGTAGTCGCGTGAGAAGGGTAGCAGAAGAGCGTCCGTCTCGCCCCAAGGGACTCACCCTAGCAGACTCACCCTAGCCCCTGGCCATCACCAGCGTTGCGAATCCAAGGCTGAGCAGCACAGCAAGCGCGACTGGCAAGTCGGTGGTCGCCAGCCAAAGGATGTGAATGCCGGCGGCACTCAGCAGACTCATGAAAAACCGTTCCCCCCTTGTCGTTGCTTTTCCCAGCCATCCTCGCCGCGCGCTGGTGGGCCAGCGCAGTTCCGCGAGCGTCATGACAATGAGGGCCACGGCGACGCATGCAAAGAATGCCGCCGTCGGCCAGGTCCACGCCATCCACGCCATCACACGCGCCCCATTGCGAAGCCGCGCACGAGGTGGCGACGAACGAACCAGACGACCGCGATACCGGGCAGGATGGTCAATACCCCGGCCGCCGCCAGCACGCCCCAGTCGAGGCCCGCGGCGCTCACCGTGCGCGTCATCACCACGACGATGGGTTTGGCGTCGCTGGCGGTCAGCGTGCGTGCGATGAGCAATTCCACCCAGCTGAACATGAAGCAGAAGAACACCGTCACGC
>CAZNYE010000155.1:0-2398 GCA_964577185.1 uncultured Pseudomonadales bacterium
GTGTCAGCGAGGGGTTTTCCGGTGGAGAGAAAAAGCGCAATGAACTGATTCAGATGCTCATGCTTGATCCGCAATTGGTGCTACTCGATGAAACCGACTCCGGACTTGATATCGACGCCCTTCAGGTGGTCGCGCGAGCCATCAATGAATTTCGGTCACCAGATAGGGCTGTCGTGTTGGTGACCCATTACAGTCGCATACTCACCTACGTGACACCCGACCATGTCCACGTCATGAAAGACGGCAAAATTCTGCGATCAGGAGGCGCTGAACTCGCCGAGCAGCTTGAAGCGAACGGCTATGGCTGGATCGATTGAGTGGCTCGCGCGGCAAGCGGCAGAGGCCGAGCGCAGATTCTCGGCCGGAGAAGAGACCTGGAACCTTGCGCCCGAATCCTGGAAGTACACGCGCATAGCGGATTTCTTGCCGGAGTTGGCGGTCGCGCCCTCGCCAAGCAAGCACGCGACCGCCACCTCCGGCAGGATTGAAGGGCGCATCGAGGACTTTACCCAGCTCGAAACAGGTTCGCGCGCACTGGTCGAGACACAAATTGGCAGAGTCAAGCATCCACTTGCGGACCTTAATTTAGCCCGTTTGGATCACGGGTTGTTGATTCGTGTCAGTGGCGGGACCGAGCGGCGAGTGCATGTTGACTTTCCGGAGTGCGAGTCCGGGCTCGGATGCCGAAGGCTCATTGTGCACGCGCAGCGGAACAGCCACACAGAAATCCTCGAAGACGGCAATGGCGCGCTCGGTCTGCAGAATCTTGTCGTCCAGATCATTCTGGATGAGGGCGCATCTGTCCGACACTACAGAACATCGGGAGAACATGGTCGCGCCTGGACGCTCATCGAGGCGGAGATTGGAAAGGATGCCAGCTATGAATTGTCCGCTCTGCTCTTTGGCACACAGAGAGAAAGAGTCGAGTGCCGGCTTCATCTCATTGGGGAGGGCGCGAGCCTCGATACACGTCACCTGCTACTTGGCAAGGACCGCGAACGCAACGATCTTCAACTTGGCGTCCGCCACGGCGCACCAAGAACATATAGCAGACATATGTTGAAAACCCTGGCCGCTGATCGTTCACAGCTCACCCTGCGCGGACGAGTGCATATAGAGCCGGAATGCCCTGGCTCAGACGCTCAGCTTAACATTCGAAACCTATTGCTTGGAGGAAAATCCCGGATCAACGCCAAGCCCGAACTTGAGATCTACACGGATGACGTGGCCTGCTCACATGGCACAACCTATTCCGAGATTGATGCCGAGCAACTCTTCTATCTTTCTTCTCGAGGTATCCCGGGGCGAGAAGCAATGGAATTGCTGCTCAAGGCCTTTGCCCAGGATTGTCTCTTCAAGGGAGATGTCGCCAGCTCCTTCAATGGGCCAGCCATCGAGCGTATCGAAGGTATGGCCACATGAGCAGAGGCAAGCAGCCCCCTGAGATGCGCGTGGATTTTCCACTGCTCGCAAAGTACCCAGAACTCGTCTATCTCGATAGTGCTGCCACCACGCACAAGCCTCAAGCGGTGCTCGATGCGGTTCGAGGCTACTATGAGAACGAGAACTCAAATGTCCACAGGGCCGCGCACAGGTTGGCCGACGAGGCCACTGTGCATTTCGAGGCAGCGCGAGAAACACTTCGCGGGTTCATAGGTGCCGCTCGCAGCGGCGAGATCATATGGACAAGAGGAACGACCGAATCCATCAATTTGGTGGCAGCAGTGCTGCGCGACCTAGAATCGGACCGACGCGAGATCCTCATCACCGAACTTGAACACCATTCGAACATAGTGCCTTGGCAGCAGCTTGCCGATCACATTGATGGAGCGCTCAAGGTTGCGCGTATCACCGAAGGCGGAGAGACCGACTTAGACGACTTGCAATCCAAGCTCGGAGAACAGACGCTCATTCTTGCGTTCAATCATGTCTCCAATGCGCTCGGCACGCTGAACCCAGTGGCCAAGCTGTGTCGTCTTGCCCGAGAGTGTGGTGCTCTTTCTTTGGTGGACGGTGCCCAAGCGGCCGGACATCTGCCGATCGATGTACAAAAGCTCGGCTGCGACTTTTACGCCTTCTCAGGTCACAAGATGTTCGCTCCAACCGGCATTGGCGTGCTCTATGGTCGTGAGGAAGTGCTGGAAAGGCTCCCGGTCTGGCAAACCGGAGGCGAAATGATCGAGAAGGTGCGGTTCGATGCAACGAGCTTTAATCGCCTTCCATACAGATTCGAGGCAGGCACGCCAAACATCGCCGGTGCCATCGGTATGCAGGCCGCGGCCGACTATATCAGTTCGCTCAACAGGGAGGCCGCTCTGAAACACGAACACCACCTCCTGTCTCTCACCCAATCCGGACTTCAACAAATCGACGGTGTGCGCGTCATGGCACCCAATGT
>CAZNYE010000156.1:0-2500 GCA_964577185.1 uncultured Pseudomonadales bacterium
GTCCATCGTCTTTGAGCGCCTTGTGGCACTGGGAAAATGCCCGCCCCATTCCACTTTCATAATTGCGCTTGGAATTCTCTTTGTTTCCCTCGAAGCGGGAGGCATCGTCTATGAGTTCGCCATCGTCCGCTTCCCCATTCCATTTGGGAGACAGCGAATCAGCAAAGGCCGAATCGAATTCAGCTGACAACCCGTGAAGCACCCTTCGCAGCCAGATATGGAAGAAATCCATAAGGTCGGAATAGGGAATCGCATCGTAGTAGGGTGGGTCGGTGACTATGACATCTACGTTTTCTTCGGCTTCTTGAAGGACCGATCTCTGGCTGGCGGTTGCAGTTCCTTCTTGGACAGCCGTGAGCGCGTGACTAACATACCTGCAAATCCAATCCAGTTGGGCTGTCCACGCACCTCCGACATCATTCAATACGGCAAGTTCGGCGTAGTCCCACACTATGGGAAGTGCGAATCGCGCAAAGGTATGACCCATTTTCTCGCCGGAATTGTGCCAGCTACAGATGGATGAACCGTAGTCGGCTGTCTTGTCCAAGAGAATAGCTTGGTAGGCGATGATCGCTTGCTGCCAGTTCTCGGGATACCCGTGAGAAGTGAGTCTGTTCTTGAGCCCGCGAATGGTCTTGGCGAGCGTCCCAAGAGCAAGTAACTGTCGCGGTGTGAACAGATTCTGCCATTCGTCGAATCCGTACCGTGGAACGCGGAAACCGAGAGTGTCAGCACTCGGAAGGGGCTCGGTCGGCAATCCAAAGGGCATCTCACTAAAAGCCTTCCCGAGTTCATTGTCCGCCGCAACAGCCATTTCGAGTTCTGTGGTGGTTGGGACGCGGTACTCCTTGACCATCGGGCTCTCCACAACCACAGCGGTCATAGTCGCGCCGAACCTCCCCGCTCGCCCTTCCATTCGCAAATCCGCCATGGTCATGGTTGTACCGCAACAAGGGCAGGTGGCACCAGCTCTGCTCATAGTACCCGCGCCGATACGCTTATCGTTCTCCCGCCGCTGAGCCGCGTTGCCGCCAACGAGTCGAACATCAGTTTCTATTTCAAACTCAACACCAGACTTGTCCTCACGCGGATACATTCGCAGCAGCACCCGTTTGTTGTCTTTCTTCGCGAGCCATCGCGTCTTCAGCAGTGGCAACTCTGCCCGGCAGGCTTTACACGACACGGTTCGCGCCCAGAGATAGGCCACAGTCGGCTTCGCGACCCAGCGCGGGTTCTCAAGGTTATCCAGATAAGCCTCATCGAATCCGACATTCAATGGTTCAATCTGAGGCTCGCCCTCATCATTGATTGGGACAGGCTTTAACCCGCCTCCCGCATCAACCGGCAAAGTCCGATAGGGTTTCAGCGAACAGTACTCCGCATAGGTCGGATAAAACCGGGCCAGCTTCTTGCGCGCCTCCTTCAGAATCCAGCGTCCCCAAGCGCGCAGGTGCCATGAAAGGTCGGCTTCAAGCTGTGCCGGCTGGATCTTCTGCTCCGCCCAAAGCTCACCTGTCTGACCCCGCTTGGCTCGACCTGTCTTCACGCCAATGGCTTTCAGATAGTGCACCATGAATTCGCTGTCCTCTTGCGCGAACTCCGGCAGCCTGTACTTTTCCCCAGCAAGCCGCTGCGGATACTCGAGCGTGCACTTCAAGATGAACCAAGCCACCGGGTTGATATCGGCCGCCGTAACCTCGCATCCGAGGCGCATGGCCTCGAGTGGTATGGCGCCTCCACCCGCGAAGGGGTCGAGCACCTTGGGTGCCCTGCCCCCATAGGCCTTCTTAATCTCGTCACGAAACCAATCGAGGTCAGGACCGGACTCACGCCCCCAGTGAAGTATGCCGCCTTCAGTCTCCCAAGTCTCGACTTCGGTTACATTTCCATTGGGCATCCTTTTCTTTTTGGAAGTCCTCTTGAGCCGTCCGCCAAGGCGCCTGAGGATTTCGTCACGCGCCGCCTTACTGCCAGGGTCTGGCAGCAACGTCGCGATCAGCGCCGCCCGGCACGCCGCTAAGGGACGTCGCGCTGGCCAAACGTGCAAGGTGGAAATATGCCCATGCCGAACATTTTTCTCATGCACAGAGTCGATCGACGCCTGCCGCAAAGGAAAGGCAACTTCGATGAGGCGTTTATCGGTCACTTGCATCCACCGTTGGTGCACTTGGAGTCTAGTTCCACTCTTTGGGTCGAGTCAGCAGGTATCCGTCCTTGCTGGTCACGTTTAACGGCAGTTGTGACATGCGTAGCTTTGCTTCGCCCATAGTAAAGCTCGCCGTAGCAGCTTTGCTAAGTTCCTCGGAATGTCGGCCGGGAGGTCGCACGATAATGATTCGTTTCTTGGGAAATCTAAGCAGAATGAACCGGACCGGCGTTGTGAGGTCGCTGTCCGCGGAAATCAGCAAGGCGGTATCAAACTGATCATCAAATGCATCGGTAAGCAGTTGCGTAGCGATATTGACATCAGTCATCTTTTCTTCATAGTCCATCCAAGTAG
>CAZNYE010000157.1:0-6194 GCA_964577185.1 uncultured Pseudomonadales bacterium
CATCGATCACCGCGGTCCGCGTCGAGTTCCGAGAGTATGTTCTCCAATGTATCAATGCCTTCGGGTGATGGTGGCCCGCCGGCCAAAGACACGAGGGGAGGTCGTATCCACCCCTTGCGCACGCCTTCTGCCAACAAGGCATCTCCTAGTTCTTCACTCCTGCAGGGGTTGGGTGGAGAGAGTTCGGCAACCACCCTGTCTCGGTCTGTCACCAATACAGTTTCACCTTGTGCCGCCATGCGAATATATTCGCTCAAGCGACTGTTCAACACCTTTATGCCGACCGCGCGCATTGAGTGAACGTAGCAACAAGTCGCTACAAAGTCAAGCGCAATGAACCATGTATATCTATTCGTCCACCAAGGCGGCCTTTTCCAAGGTCACGCAGATACTCGCCATCGACTGGAAGGAGGAGCCCATCAGTGTGGGTCTCATGCATCCGGGCTGGGTGAAGACCGACATGGGTGGACCCAACGCGCAAATCAGCGCCGATGAAAGCGCCGCGGGCATCATCTCCGTCATCGCGGAGATGACAAAGGACGATTCAGGCAAGTTCTATAAGTGGAATGGAGAGATCCATCCTTGGTAGCGCAAGCGACTCGCGAACCGAATCAATCCACGTAAAGCTCGCGTAGACGACCAAGTCGCGCCTCGTTCATACCCAGACCGCCCTCAAGGTAGGCCGCGAACGAACCCCAGCGATCATCTACCGCCTTGAAAGCGGCTTCAAGGAAGCTCGACCGAGCTCGCGCCACGTCCCGTGCGAATTCGGGGGTGAAGTCCAAGTTGAAGTAGTCTTTGAGGCGCGGAGCGATAAATCGTCCAAAGTCGAGCATCTCGTTGGTGCGCAGGTAGTCTTCCATCACTTCGGCCTCGGAAACACCAAGACTGCGCAATACGACCGCGGCACCGAATCCCGTCCGGTCTTTGCCAGCCGTGCAATGCAATAGCGATGCGCCCGACTCCAAGTTAAGCAATTCCTGAAAGTACTTGGCGTACACGTGAGCGTGGTCTTTCGCAATCTCGACATAGACGACCTCAAGTCTGTCGGCTCTCTCTTCAGGTGTCACGCCCGGCGTGCCAATCGGTAACTCGGCCAGCCGCCTGCCGGGACGTATGGGCAGGTTCAGATAGCGCGGCGCATGCTTGAATTCAGGCGCGGGATTGACGCGGCATTCCTCCTCGCTGCGCATATCGCAGATGACGCGCACATCAAGATCCGCGAGACGCTGTTGCCCCTCTTCATCGAGATCACACAGTAGACCGGAACGAAACAGCCGGCCCTCCTTGACCCGCGATCCATCTCCGGTCGCGAGACCGCCAAAATCGCGAAAATTCGCAATGCTGTGTATTTCACTCATAGGCGCGGATTCCTCCGTAGCGCTTCACGCTGCGTTCCACCCGCCCGGAAAAAACACCATATCCCTTGTCCATGGGCTCCATCGAGTCGCACTTGCACTTCCGTGATCACTCAAGAATAAGCGCACATTATGACAAGCCATTGACGGAGGAATGGGAAAGCTCACAGCCCGAATTGCCGGGCAGGCTCAGTCGTGCCGTTTCGATCACGCCCGGCAGGGCGTGGCGTTTTGTCAGTGAGATGGATGAAATTGCCAAGGCGTTCGGCGCAGCCAATCTGCCGGAGGGATTTCATCAAGCCTCGGCGGAAATCAACCGGTGTCTCGCCGGATTCAAGGATTAGGAATCCCCAGACCTCAATGCAGTACTGGACGCCTTGCTGACGGAAGTGGATTGAGCGAGCCGCGACATGCTCTGGGGCAAGCGCTGAACGCAGCTCTCAGTCTTCCTTGGTTCAGCCCATCTCTATCATTTTGTAAGCTGTGGCAGTTTGAGCGGCGCGTCGCTGGGCACACCCGGAAATTGGGATCGTCCGCGCGACATCGCCATATATGCGCGCACCCAATGAAGCAATCCCTAGGAGAAGCGGCATATCAAGGGTCACGGCGAGAGAGAAGGTTCGGGTGGCCAGGTGCCTAGTGGTTTTGGAGAATGTTGAAGCAGCCTTCGCTCGCGGTGAGCTGAGCTACGCCAAGGTGCGGGCACTGACTAGGGTGGCAAACACCGATACGGAGGACGAGCTACTTGAGTTCGCACTCAAGCATCCCGCATCGCACATCGAGCGCAGGTTTCGAGAGATCCGGAACGGGAGCTCGAAGCTCTCGTCCGGAGATGCGAGGCGCGCCCACGAGGAGAGGCATCTGTCCACTTGGAAGCGTGGGGGCAACCGAGTCGAGTCTAGCGTGGAGCTTTGCGAAGAGGATGCCGGCATTGTGATCGAAGCGCTTGAAAAGCTAAAGTCCGAAATCGCAGACAGCGGCCTATTGACCGGCGGCAAATGGGACGACCTGTCGCTAGCCGCCGACGCGCTGGTGCTCATGGCGAAGCGCTCGCTCTCCGGACACCTCCACGGAGGCGGCAACGGAGCGGAGGAGGGTGAAGCCAGCGAGGAAACCGAAAGCGGTTCTTCACGCGATGCCGCGGCATCGCCTAGCCATCTGGTGTTAGTGCATGTAGACGAATCGGCCCTTCGCGGCAAGGGAGGCGCATCGGACCTTCCGCTAGAGACAATGAGGCGCCTGTTGTGCGACGGATCCGCTGCGGGAGTGGTCGAGGACGAAAACGGAGAGCCGCTCTCAATCGGCAGACAGGGTTCACCATGAGCACTTTCGTTGGGAAGATCGGAGGGACTGGCCAACACCAGCGTGGTCGTTCCTAAGGTCGGGCCGTTGGCTTCCACTCCAATGAGTGACCAAGGAATGCGTTACTTCCGATTGCTCGGCGAGGGCATTCGTTACAGTTTCAGCAGGTTACCTTAACAGTATGATCCGCGCGCTCAGCGGCAACTAGCGAAAATCCCTCGACGGAAACACCTGCTTGGCAATCTGCCTGGGGTGGCGCGCCGTCATGGTGCTGCGCTTGCTCGAATCGTCCCCGGCCAAGTAATCCAACAGATCGGAGCAATCCTCGATTCTCCCCGCTATGAGGTGAATCACCTTGCCTTCGACCTGCAGACGTCCCGAGACTCTGAGCAGGCGACCGGTCATCACCGCCGCCTGGAAGCGTTCAAAGACATGCTCCCAGACCACCAGATTGGCGAATCCGGTCTCATCTTCCAAGGTAATGAATATCACACCCTTCGCGGTCGAGGGTCGCTGCCGCGTAATCACCAGCCCGGCAACGGCCACGAAGTCACCATCGGAGCGTGCCGCGAGGTGCCCCGCACGCACACAGCCCGTGAGACGACTTCGCAGCACCTGCATGGGATGGGCACGCAAACTCAGGCCAGAGGACGAGTAGTCCATGGACACCTCTTCGCCGAGCGTGGCGGAGGGCAGTTCGGGGACACACACCCCATCCGTCATCTCTTTGATTGGCTCATCGAACAATGGACCAAGTGGCAATTCGGGCTCCAAAGCTTCCCAGACGGCTTCGCGACGCACAAAACCAATCGATTCGAATGCCGAGGCGTCTGCCAGCGCGTTGACAGCAACCTCGCCGAGTCCTGAGAGCCGACGCAATTCGGAAACAGACACATAGCCGTTGCCCCTTGCGGCCACCAGTGTGATGGCGTCTCCCTCGCCAAACCCCTTGACGAGGCGCAATCCAAGTCGCAAGGCATGGTAGTCGCCGGCTGCCGGCTCGAGCAGACAGTCCCAAGAGCTCGAATTCACGTCGATTGGCCGAACCTCCACCCCGTGCCTCTTCGCATCGGCCACTATCTGCGCCGGCGCATAAAACCCCATGGGCTGACTATTCAGAAGCGCACAGGCGAACACATCCGGATGGTGACGCTTCATCCAGGCGGAGGCGTACACCAAGAGCGCGAAGCTTGCGGCATGGCTCTCCGGGAACCCATAGTCACCGAATCCTTCGATCTGCCTCCAGCAGCGCTCCGCGAAATCTGCCGCATAGCCACGCTCGCACATGCCGCCGATGAATCTTTTCCGAAAGGCGGACAGCCTGCCCAATCGACGAAACGCCGCCATGGAGCGACGCAATTGGTCGGCTTCAGCGGAGGAAAAGCCCGCACCGACCATGGCGAGTTGCATGGCCTGTTCCTGAAACAAGGGGATGCCAAGGGTGCGTTCGAGCACTTCGCGCAATTCCTCGCTTGGATACGCGACCGGCTCCTCCCCATTTCGCCTGCGAAGATATGGGTGCACCATGTCACCTTGAATGGGCCCCGGACGCACAATTGCCACCTCGATAACCAAGTCATAGAAGTTCCGCGGCTTCATGCGTGGCAAGAAGGACATCTGCGCACGGCTTTCAACCTGAAACACACCAACGCTGTCGGCGTCACAAAGCATGTCGTAAACAGCCACGTCATCCGCCGGGAGCCCGGCAATCTCCATGTCCACCGCCTTGTGCGAACGCATGAGTTCAAATCCTTTGCGCACACAAGTCAGCATGCCGAGACCGAGCACATCCACCTTGAGTATGCCAAGCGCATCGAGATCGTTCTTGTCCCATTCAATGACGGTTCGATCTGGCATGGCGGCATTGCCTATGGGCACGATCTCGTCGAGTCGTCCTTCACACATCACGAATCCACCTGGGTGCTGGGACAGGTGGCGCGGAAACCCTATCAGCACAGAGGTGAGTTCGAGCGCGCGTCGCAAGCGTGGCGAATTGGGATCCAGCCCAAGTTCGCGCACCACTTCTTCGGGCGGAGTCTTGCCATGCGAACCCCAGACCCGCTCGGCGAGCACGCCCATGCTGTCGGCGGACAGTCCGAGCGCCTTTCCTGTTTCGCGCAGGGCAAGCCTCGACCTATAGCTGATCACCGTTGCCGTCAAGGCCGCGCGGTGTCGACCATAGGTGTCGTACACATGCTGAATCACCTCTTCACGCCGTTCGTGCTCGAAATCAACGTCTATGTCGGGCGGCTCATCACGGGCCTCAGAAATGAAGCGCTCAAACACCAGCTTCGCGTGTTGCGGATCCACCTCGGTGATGCCGAGCGCGTAGCAAATGGACGAATTGGCTGCCGAACCCCTGCCCTGACACAGGATTTCTCTTGATCGCGCAAATCGAACCAGTTCGTGGACGGTGAGAAAATAGGGCGCGACACCGAGTTTCTCCACCAAGTCCAATTCGCGCTCAACCTGTGCGCGCACGCCCGGTTGCACTCCCGCCGGGTAGCGTGCCTTCAGCCCCTGTGCGGCCGCGGTGCGCAGCCGCTCTATCGCCGCAGTCCCATCGCTTCCCTCTTCGCTCGGATAATCGAACCGAAGTTGATCTAGCGAGAAGTGAATGCGGTCGGCAATCTCGGACGTGCGATCAAGGGCTTGCGGATATTCCTTGAAGAGGACACGCATCTCTGACTCATCCTTGAGGTGGCATTCAGCGTTCTTCAACACCCGCCTGCCCATACGATCAATAGATGCCTTCTGCCTAAGGCATGCCAGCACGTCGGCCAGAGCCGCCCGTTCGGGATGATGCATACGCACTTGATTGGTGGCCAGCAAGGAAACACCGGCGCGCCTCGCCATGCGATCACACTGAGCTATGTGGTGCGGGTCATCGCCCAGCCTGAGGTTTGCGGAGGCCAGATAGACACTCGATGGAAACGCTTCCCGCCAGCGCGCCAGCCTCGCAGAAACACCTTCAGCCACCTCGCTACCAAGGTGCCGCGGTGGTAAATAGATGAGGATCTGTCCCTCGCCCGCAGCCAGCACATCGTCTTCCCCGAGTTCACACTCACCCTTGGCGGCAGCCAATTTGCCCTGGGTAAGCAGTCGACAGAGCCGACCGTAGGCGGCTCGATTGCTCGGATACACAAGGCACTCTACGCCCCCTTGCAGGCACAGGTGACTACCAACCAATAGCTTGATGTTTGCCTCCTTGGCAGCCAAATGCGCCCGCACTACGCCGGCGACGGAATTGCGGTCGGCGATGCCTATGGCCGAATGACCGAGCAGTGCCGCGGTCTCCACCAGCTCTTCAGGGTGGGATGCGCCTCGCAGAAAGGAGAAGTTGGTCGCGGTGGCCAGTTCGACGTACATGAAGCTTGGGCCTCAAGATCAAGCGAATCGACCCTGTAGGTACCATCCGCCCGGTTCAGCCTCTCTCTGATAGATCCAGAATCGATTCCCGAGCGTGGTTTCCACGCGCCAGTAGTCGCGTGCGACACCGTCGCGGTCGGATGACCCCTGCCACCAAGGCAATAC
>CAZNYE010000158.1:0-5510 GCA_964577185.1 uncultured Pseudomonadales bacterium
CCTTGGTGCAATTCGTGTTTTCTGAACGCCTGTCGCTGTTCCGGCGCGTTCTCACGCCCACGGTAACCGGGACGGTCCTGATGCTCACGCCGGTCACGGTCATGCCGATCATGTTCGAGCAATTGGACAATGTGCCGAGCGGAACGCCGCCACTGGCTGCTTCGTTGAGCGCGCTGATGACCCTAGTCGTCATCGTCGCCATCACGCTGACGTCAAGCGGTCGGATGCGCTTGTGGGCACCTGTCATCGGAATCGTCGCAGGTTCGACTGTCGCCGGCGCGTTTGGTCTGTACGACTTCGAACGCATCGCTCAAGCCCCTTGGATCGGTACTCCTTCTCCCGGATGGGAAGCCTTGGATCTGAGTTTTGGACTCGACTTCTGGGCGCTGCTTCCCGCCTTCCTGTTCGTCGCCCTTGTCTGCACCATGCAAACAATCGGCGGCGCCGTTGCCATCCAGCGCGTGTCTTGGACGACAAGTCGCGCCGTGGATTTCCGCGCAGTGCAGGGCGCAGTGGCGGCCGACGGGGTGGGCAACCTGCTATCGGGCTTGGCGGGCACTATGCCGCTTGGCTTCCGTCCGACCGGCGCATCCATGGTCGAGATCACAGGTGTCCGCTCTCGCAGTATCGGCCTCGCGCTTGGCGTATCGCTGATTGTGTTGGCGTTCGTGCCCAAGGTGCTTGCGGTGATCCTTGCCATACCGGGACCTGTCGTCACGGCGTTTATCACCGTCACCATGGCAACGATTTTTTTCATCGGCATGAAGGTGATCGTTCAGGATGGGGTCGACGCCCGCAAAGGATTGATTGCGGGTGTCTCCTTCTGGATCGGCGTGGGGTTTCAGTACCACGCGGTATTTGTCGAGCAGGTTCCCGAGTTTGCAGGCGCTCTCCTGAAGAACGGGATGCTGACCGGAGGCGTGGTGGCAGTCCTTCTGACCGCCTTCGTCGAGCTGACCAAGCCGCGCCGCCGCAGGATCGAGGTGGAGTGCAGTACTTCCTCCTTAAGCGAGATTCGGGACTTTATCGGCGCGTTCGCATCGCAAAGAGGTTGGGGTGGGCAGATGACCGATCGCTTAGATGCCGTCTGTGAGGAAACCCTGCTGACACTCCAAGAGCAGGACGGTCTCGCTGAGAAGAGCGTGCGACGGCTGCTTCTCACGGCGCGCAGCGAAGAAGGCGGTGCGGTGCTGGAGTTTGTTGCTTCGAAAGGTGAAGAGAACATACAGGACCGAATAGCGGTGCTGGGGGAGGCCAACGCGGCAGCTATGATCGAGCAGGACGTTTCGCTACGGCTTTTGCGCCACTTAGCCGCTTCGGTTCGCCATCAGCAATACCATGACATAGACATAGTGACCGTGCGCGTGGAGCCGCCAGCGGAGAGGGTCGCATCTGAGATATAGAGAGGCAGATCGATCAATAGGTTGAACTCGGATGGCATCGGCATAGCGATGCACGAAACGATCGAAGTATCGACAGAGAACTTACGTCAGCACCTCAAACGCAAGCTTTCGGCCGCGACCATAGCGGAATACGGCGAAGTCTCTGTCAAATGATATGACACGGGAAATGCCAAGACGCACCATAAGTGCGAATGACGTGCGGTCCACAATTGCGAAGTCCTGGTCCGAAAACGTCTCGCCGATGGCCCATGCCGACTCCAAATCGGCGCTCGTTGTCTGCTCAATGTTCGCGACACCACTTCGCAGACCGTCCCAAAATTTCTCCGCAGCCATCGGCGAAAGGCAATGGTGTAGCAAGCGCCATGATTCAATCAGGACATGATCACTCGTGACAAGGGGTTCTTCGGTGCGCAAGAGCGCTATTGCGCGAGCATTGTGCCGATCATCGCTGTCTGCAGCCGCGTACCAGGCTGAAGTATCTACAAAGATGCTCATGACGTTGCCGGTTGCCGCGACCTCCCAGCGCGCGTGGCTTCGCCGATCAGGCGGTCCTTGTCTTTCGATATATCTGTGCCACCCGAAGCGCCAAGGTGAAAAACAATGGAACGATCAACACTCTTAGGTGATTCCGCCAAGTCCCGGTCGGCAAGCCTACGGAAATACTCCGCCAGCGAAATGTTCAGCGCGGATGCTCGTGCGCGGATTCGTGCGAGCAACTCAGAGTCGATTGATATTTGAGTGCGCAACATCATTATGGCGCCATTATATCGTCATGGTGAACTGATTTGGTGAGGCGTCTCGAATAAATCTGGTAGAGCGATTGACAGAAGCGAATCAGTCGCCCTATTGTGGGCGACAGTAACCGAAGGATAGGGAGAATCCCATGCACGCTGTCGCGTTCGTCACACACAAGCCGGGGCTGGTACATGAAGGCAGCGACCTTCAAGCCGCTTACATGGATTACTTGCGTGACCATCCTGATCATTCCGAGATCGCCGTTCTTCACGCGGGCCCGACACTCGCCGATGACTCGGAGACACTTGTCGGCTTGCTATTGGTTGTTGAAGCGCCTTCTTTGGAGGCGACACGTGCGTTTGTCGCCGACAGCCCCTACGGCAAGGCGGATGTGTTCGCAGACGTACAGATCCGGCGGTGGGACTGGAGGACGGGCCGACCCGGATAGAGATTCGACGCGCTCCGGGACGCGAAGTGGCTGAGTAGGTGCGCGACTCTTTACCCGCGGGACGCTTGTGAGTTTGAGAGCATTCCTGCGACTAGGGATCAAAGGTACGCTGCGGGGATTGCGGTGACCTCATGGTCTAGCGCCACCGGGGATTCCCTGAGGCAGATAACGGCACCCGGCCCGATGTCTCGACCCTGCAGTTTGAGCCCTGCGAAGCCCTTGGCTGCGGCCATGCTTGGGGAGGCGTTCTTCTTGATTTCGACAGGGTGCAACCTATTGTCCTGCTCGATCAGCAAGTCCACCTCCTTGCCGTCTTTGTCTCGAAAAGAGTAGAAGTATGCCTGTTGCGCCCGGTGCCAATAGCTCTTCAGGATTTCGCTAAGGACCCAAGTCTCGAGGATTGCGCCCGACATCGCACCCGCTTCCAAGGTCTCCGGCGAGGACCATTGTGTGAGGTAGGCGCACAAGCCCGTATCGAGAAAATACAACTTAGGGGTTTTGATCGCGCGCTTGATGACGTTGTTATGGTAGGGCTGCAGCAGATAGATGATGCCTGAAGTTTCCAGTATCGAAATCCAAGACTTCACGGTCTTCTGGTCCACGCCCACGTCCCGGGCGATGTCTGCGAAGTTGATCAATTGACCTGTGCGGGCCGCCGTGGCGCGCAGCAGCCGATGAAACGCCATTTCATCGCCAACCCGCGCCAACGCCCGCACATCGCGCTGGATATAGGTTTGAAGGTAGGAACTGTAGAATACGTCTCTCGCAGATCGGCCTGTCAGCGCCACCCGGGGAAAAGAGCCAAGCCAGATTCTCGAATAGAGTTCGATCAGCGTTTTCTTGCCGCGCTGTGCCGACTCGGCTTGCCGCAGCCATTCGGCAGTGGGCAAAAAAGGCGTGGTGACATGGTCACGCTGTTCCGTTTCGGCCTGCGAGAATCCGAGCAGGTCGAGGATTGCCACCCGACCCGCCAGCGATTCGGTAATTCCCCGCATCAGGTGGAATTTCTGCGATCCAGTCAGCCAGTACATCCCCGGACGCATTGCGCGGTCTACCGCAATTTTGATTTGCGTGAACAGGTTTGGAGCATATTGCACTTCGTCGATGGTCAATGGTGCCGGGTGCCTCTGGAGAAAGAGCGAAGGATCCTTCAGCGCAAGTTCGCGCTGGTCGAGGTCATCTAATGTGACATGCCTCCGCTCGGAATCAGCACAGTGATCAAGCAGCGTCGATTTGCCGACTTGGCGCGGGCCGGTTACCAGCAACACTGGAAAAATGTTGGACAGGCTACGGACTGATTCGCCGAGCGTTCGTTCTCGATACATGAGAATCGGCTAATATGGAATTCAGGTCTATATTAGCCGAAACAGTCGATATGCTCACCTGTACAAGCCGGTGACCCCTTTTCGAAGCGTTTGGACTGTTAACATCCTTTGTAACTACTCGCCCCCCTCCCTTGACACTATAGGAACTAGTCGCTTTGTCACCTCTGATGATCTGCTCACCCAATCTTTGTGTCCACAATCGGGGGTATTCTATAGTGTCAAGGGAGGGGGGCGAGTAGTTACCATCCTTTTGCATCGGAACTCAGGAATTGCCCATTGAGCGATTGTCTCCGCCGCAGGAAGCCGGGCCTGCAAATTTGGATTACAGCAGGCAAACTATTAACCTTGTTGATCTTGCCGGCCGGTGCCGTGGTAGCTCAAAACGCAGAAGAGATCGCGAATCGCTATCTCATCATCGATACCCACATCGACACGCCCTATCGACTTCTGCTTCGTGGTGGTGATGTCAGTCAGGGCACAGGCAGCGGCCAATTCGACTATCCCGGCGCAAAAGCTGGCGGCCTAGACGCGGCCTTCATGTCGATCTACACGCCAGCATCGGTGGATGAGGCTGGCGAGGCTGTCCGGCATGCCGATGAACTCATCGATATGGTGGAGAGGATCGCAGCGAATTCGCCGGACAAGTTTGCCATCGCCACTTGCAGCGAGGATCTGGAGCTTATTCGCGAAAGTGGCCAAATAGCATTGCCCCTTGGCATGGAAAACGGCGGACCCATCGCCGGGAGCTTTGAGAATCTGCGTCACTTTTGGCGGCGCGGAATCCGCTACATCACGCTCGCGCACTCCCAGACGAATCACATCTCGGACTCGTCCTATGATGAGAACGAGCGCTGGCAGGGTTTATCGGAATTTGGCGAGGCGCTTGTTCCGGAAATGAACCGGCAGGGCGTATTGATCGACGTTTCTCACATCACAGACAAGGCCTTTTGGCAGGTGTTGGAGCTCTCCGAAGTCCCGGTGATCGCCTCGCATTCGTCGCTCCGCCACTTTATCCCGGGCTTTCACCGCAATATGAGCGATGAGATGGTGCAGGCGATGGGTGCCGCGGGAGGCGTCATTCAGATCAATTTCGGAAGCTCGTTTGTGACCGAATCTGCGAGGCGCTACGAGGCGTCGGCGCGAGAAGCCGCTCACATCTTCGCCACAGAAAACGAGTTAGAGCAGGGTGATCCACGGATCCGTGAATTCTACATGCAGTATCAGGCAGTCAATCCCTATCCCTATGCCACCCTGGACCATGTGCTCGATCATATAGATCGCGCGGTGGAGCTCGCCGGAATCGATGCCGTGGGTATAGGATCCGACTACGACGGCGTCGGAGACACTCTGCCAATTGGGCTGAAAGATGTCGCCTCCTAGCCAAATTTGATCGCTGGGCTCATTCGAAGAGGCTATTCAGAATCAGCCATCGAAAAGATCTTGGGCGCTAACACGATCCGCGTCTGGAGAGCCGCAGAGACCTACGCCGCGCGGCACGGGAATCCTCCGATTTGTCGCGTAGTGAGAAGCTAAGGGAATTTCTGTGGCAAGCGCTTAAACACATGAAATTGCCTACGCGTTTGCTTCCCCTACACAGGT
>CAZNYE010000159.1:0-6341 GCA_964577185.1 uncultured Pseudomonadales bacterium
GGGTATCACTCACGTCACTCATCGCGGACTCCCTGTCCGACTCATCATGGTGCACGAATAGAATCAGGTCCGCATCTTGCTCTATGGCCCCCGAATCCCGCAAGTCCGCCATGCGCGGCCGCTTGTCCGGCCGTCCTTCGATCGATCTGTTGAGCTGCGAGAGCGCGATCACCGGCACGCTCAGTTCCTTGGCGAGCGCCTTCAGGGAGCCGGAGAATTCTGAAACCTCGTTCACCCGCTGCTCGTGACGACGCTCCGACCGCATGAGCTGCAAATAATCGACCACGATCAGGTCGAGCTTGGAGCCGGATGCCACGCGACGCGACCGATTGCGAATCTCCTGCGGACTCAGCGCTCCTGTGTCATCTATCAGCAGCGGCTTGTCCTGCAGCAGTTTGACGGCACTCGAGAGTTGATCCCACTCCTGTCCCTTCATGCGGTCGCGGCGCAATCTCTTCGAATCTATGCGCGACAGTGACGAAAGGAGCTTGGTCAATATTTCGTCCGCGGACATCTCCATGGAGAATAAGAGTGCCGCACCCTTTGGATCGCGCGTCTGCATGATGATGTTCTGCACAAAGTTGAGTGCCATGGTGGTTTTGCCGGCGCCGGGACGCCCAGCGAGCACGATCAGATTGTCGGCCTTGAATCCATCTGTCATTCGGTCAAGATCGGCGATACCTGTGGTAAGCCCTTGTGAATGTCCATCCTTGCTGCCAATGCGCTGATACAGCTCATTCACCATGCTAAGTATCGGCCGCGGCCCCGAGCCTCTTCGCTGCCCTTGCTGAATCTCGTATATCTCGTGTTGAGCCCGGTCCAGGAGCTCACTACTCGGTTTGTCCGCGTCGCGCGCGATTTCGCCAATCTGCTGCGCGGCGGCCACCAGCTTGCGGCGAATCGAGTGTTCACTGATGATCTTCGCGTAGGCCTGCAGGTTGGCGGCACCGGTAACGCTCCAATAGAGTTCTTCGAGGTATTCAATACCCCCCGCATTCTCAAGCTTCCCGCCTTGTTCGAGCCGTTCCTTGACGAGCACCGGATCGAAGGGTTGGTCGGAATCGGCGAGCCCCTTGATGGCTTCGAATATGAGCTGATGCCTGGGAAGATGAAAGTCGCTGGCAAACAGAAGTTCAGAGACTTCCAGCCAAGCTTCGTTCCGCTGCATGAGTCCGCCCAACAGGCTGAGCTCGGACTCCTTAGAAAAAGGAAGTGATTTCAGTTCTTTATCTATCACTCTTTACAACTTCCAGAGTCCTTTTCCGAGACACCCCTAAAGTGAGAGAGATTCCGCCAAGGAAGGCGGAAAGTCAAGCCTTGACGAACGCAAATTCACGCCTTCGGCGGCTTCGACGGCATCGACTACATCCGCGCCGGCACTTCTCCAAGATAGAAGGTCAGGGACCATGACTCCAGCGTTCCGACATCACCTTGCGCGGCATCAATGACCTTGAGGGTCCATTCTCCCGAAGGAGATTCGCCATAGAAGGCATTGCTCAGGAGAATCCAGTCGAGATCCTCATTGGAGGTGAGTATTTCATGAAATGGGGGGTTCAGTATGCTCTCGGTGCCAGAGGGAGAAATAAGATAGATCCCCAGATCGTTGGTGAATGGATGCGTGACCTGAATATTCAATTGCACGGCTTCGACCTTGAGCGCATCGTCGACACCGGTCACATTCAGGGTTTGACTGACACCGGCACCACTGTGATCTGGAATTCCGACCGGCTCGGTCTTGCGGAACACCTCTTTCCCATCGCTGAACACCCCGAGGCTGCCGGGAACATGGGTGCGCGCGAGCGCGACGGCATCGTCAACAGCAATGGCGCCAAAGCCATACCAATTGTGAAAGTGATAGCCGGCGGCGTTGGTCACCCACCCATGGCGAAGCACGGCGCTCGACCCACCAAAGCCGATCTTGACTTCTGGAATGTCGGCGTGAATCCGCCGCGCGCTGCGCGCAAGTATGTATTTGACATCACGCCAAGTAAGTTCCGGTTGAACCTCAAGCAAGAGCGCGATGGCCCCTGAAGCGTTGGGTGCCGCTGCCGATGTGCCATTAAAGCTATTGGTGTAGTCGCCATGTGGGTTTTCAGAGCTACCGACGGGGATGCCTTTCGAGCTGGTGAGCCCGGAGAAAAATGCGTCATAGCCTTGTTCGGCGCCCATCTGGTCGGTGCTGATCTGTGCCGGGAAATCAATGCCAAACTCACCCGCAGGCGCGCTCATCCACAAGGCCGACCCGGCCGAAGAATAACTTGAACGCTGACCATCGGCACTGAAAGCGCCGACCGAAATCAGGTATGGGAGGTTTTGCGATGCGTCCGCGTTGGCCGACACGCAACCAACCTCTTCGTTCACATCGAATTCCTCGTAATCAGGCTCGAATACCCCATCGCCGTCCAGGTCGACCTCTCCCACCTCGACCTCGTCAACGCGCTTAAGGGAGACACATCGCCTAAATGAATTGCCCCCGGCCTTGACGTAGATGGCACCGCGACCAGAACGCAGTGTCGATACGCCTTGTCTGAACAGCTCCAATTCCCCCTGGCCCACGTTGTATTCCCCGCCGAACACGCCGAAGCTCATATTGAAAATATCCACGTCGGTGGAATCCGGGCGACGATCGCTGCCACCGTGCGAATCGAAATAGGCGCTCGGATTGGCGGTCGACAGAAAGTTGTAGCCGCGCAGAGATGCCGAAGGCGCTACGCCCCGCAGGCCCACCCCGTTGTCGGCGCGCGCGGCGATGAGTCCCGCGACACTTGTGCCGTGGTCGCCATAGGTCCCTGGGAAGAAAGGATCCGTCGCAAGCGTACCGAGCCAGACATCTTCATTGAAGTTAAAGGATGCTCCGGCTTCAACATTGGGCTTGAGGTCCGGGTGGCAGATCTCCATCCCCGTGTCGACGACCGCGACCTTCACGCCGGCACCTTCTGGCCCTTCCGCGAGCGTCGCCGTCATGCTCATATCCTCCCCTTCCGAACCCCCTTCACTCGCATAGGCCGTTTGACCCGTGTTCTCCAGATTCCATTGCGCCTCTCTCAGAGGGTCCTCGATGCCAGGAGAAGTGTTGCGATCATAATCTGGACACCTCACCCGCACTCGACCGCTTGCGTCTATGACGATGCCACTAAAATCTTGCGGAAGCCGGGATCCGGGCGCCTCTTCTTCAGGGGAGGTCACCGAGATGATCCCATAGTATGTCCCCGCACCGGGAAGCCGACTCAATGGCACAGTCGCTCCAAGACGCACGCTATAACCCGAATCAAGTCCTGGGATATCAAATCGCTCCACGAACAGCGCACCGTTCAAGTGCTCGTTCGGGCTGATCCAGAAAACCGCGGAAGTGGGAGAGGTGGCAGCCGCGCCAAAATTGTAGATCGTGAGCACAAATTCAATTCGGTGCGCGTGGATGTATGGATCGCTGAAGAACGCATAGAGCTTGCCATAGATATTCTCCTTCACGCCCTCAAACAAGGCACCTTGGTCGAGGAGGCCTAGGCTGACCGAAGTTGGTTCGCCGCTTTGACCGTTTCCGGTAATGGTGCCAATCTCGATGGAGATCATCTCCTGGCCCTCCGCCTCAAAGTCTCGGATCGGCGTGAGCATCGTGGTGGCACTCGTGCTGCCCTGAGGCACTCGTACTTCTGTCTCAGAAAGATCAAAGTCGCCGCCAAGCAGGGCGGTGCCCGTCGAATTCAGCGCGACAACCACTTCCCCAGTGACCGCTTCACTGAGAGAAACCATCAGTCCGACAGGCGAATCCGTGTCCCACTCATTGATTTCGCTCACTTCTGGAGTGAACGATAGGCTTACCTCGGCCGGTGGTGGAGGCGGAGGCGGTGCCTGCTCTCCAGATCCGCCGCCTCCCCCGCAACCGTAGACCAATACCGCGCCGAGCGCCAACAGGGAGATGCGATGACTGCGTCCAAGCCTACATGGGCACATGGAGCGGGCCCTGCAATTGGATCGTGGCGCTCTTCACGCCAGGCAGGGAAGCGATTCTTGCTGCGCTTCGCGCCGGATTCTCACCCAAGGGCAGGCGTACTATCGCGAAGCCGAGGGACTCGTACACTTTGCCGCCCGTACCCCCAGCCGCCACGACAATCTCGTCGAACTGGTCATAATCGCCGAGTTCCACGCGCAGGCTCGGAAGCACGTCTCGAAAGCGCGCTTCTTTGGGATCAAAAGCGAGTCGCCTTTGAGGGCCATCGATCGCAACATGGGCCTGATATTCCTTGCCGTCATGCAGTGCACGGTAGACACGGTAATCACCTTCGATGTCGATGGTAAAGCGAGTACCGCCGGAAGCCATCATATCTCCGCGAACCGAAGTGTCGAATGGCATCACCAAAACGCTGCCCTCAATGGTTTGAGCAGACAGAATGTCCGGCGCAGCCAAGGTCTGCGCGCCCAGGCTTGCTGGACCGCCAAGCAGACAGGCACAAATAAAGACTCGAAGAAACTTGCTGTTCATTGCCTCAACTGACTCCCTTCATGTATTTCTCCCGTATGTTTCAAGTTAACTACCCGCCCCCCTTGACACTATAGGACAGCGCCCCTGTTGCGGGTGCGCAGAGCACAATGGTCGAGCACATCATCACGGGCGACATAGCCGCTGGTTACTATAGTATCAAGGGGGGTGAGTAGTTATGCTTCAAGTATACGCAAGAATCGAGCAGATCAAGTGGCACGGCACCACTCGGATTGCAGGGGATGACCTGATGGGTTAAAGAAGGTTTCTCAATGGTCAAATGTGCAAGATCCTGCGTACTTTATGCCGACACGCCCGCACGCGGGCTACGCATGGAGTCCGCAGGTTCGGAGGGGGCGCTAGGAATAGCCGTCGAATCCGGCCTGATACAAGGGGATTGAAGAAAGTACGACCATGGTGAGCGCCAATAGGATCATCACGACAACCGAATAGAGAATGAGGCTCTCGCGCATGACACCCCGCTCAACCAATTGTTCGACTTCCCTTTTCTTCATGGCCCTGGCGCGTGTGTTGAGGGTGTAGCGGCGCGGCTGTCCGCGCGCCACAACGAGCCGAACAAAGAGTTCTGGTGTGGCATCGAGACGGTGCGCCACCTCGCGAAAAGATATGCCGGTGACACGCGATATCTGCATGGGATGCAGTCCACGAACATCGGCTTGGGCCAGACAGGCATAGATCTTCAGGATCTTGCCGGCGTGACGCCGAAATCGAAACAACTTCATCGAAACGTCTTCATGGTCTTCGTGCTGTGAAAAGCGCCCTGCGGGGTGCGGGGTACCCTTCCTCGGTGCGACTACTATCGCTTATATCCAAACTCTCGGCAAGGGACTCAAAGCGCATCCATTCACCGCGTCGCTGCTCATCGGGAGTGGTGAGCGTGACGCTGATGAGCTCTATCTCGACGAATCCCGCCTTCTCAAGCCAGGACTCGAGTCGGTGCACCGCAGGCAAACGCCAGACGTTAGGCATGCGTGCGTAGCGACCGGCGGGACGAAGTTCTCCCGCGCCCTCCCCCAGCACGAGGGATTCCAGTACCAGCACTCCGCCTGCACGCAACTTCGGATACAGCATGCTGAGGTGGGACAGTGGGTCACGACTGTGTGAAAGCACACCCATTGAGAACACCAGATCGAAGTCCAACCACTCGTCGGGAATCTCTGACAATGCAAGGGGGAAGACGAGATTGCGCGGGTCCTTGAGGTATCGCTGAACCGCGAGGTGTTGCGCAGCGCAGAGAGGATTGTGGTCAACACCAATCACACGCCGCGCACCTGCCGCAAGCATGCGCCAGCCGTAGTAGCCATTGCCGCAACCCACATCGAGCACCTGTGCGCGTCGCAGGCGCGCACGAATCGGAGCAAGTCGCTGCCACTTGAGATCGGAACGCCATTCGGCATCTATGCGCACACCTGCAAAGCGGAATGGCCCTTTTCTCCATGGGTGCAGTTGCATCAAGGCGTTTCGCAGCTTCTTTGCCGATGCCCCTCGCAGGTCGAGGGACACGCAGTCCGCAAAGTCCCTGCCGAGCAGGGCCGCGTGCGGTAGGTCCGACAAGGCTTGGCTCCAACGCGGCGCATCTCCGTGGCCCTTGATGCGCCGCGAGGCAGCGTACGCAATTCTTGTCCGGCGAAACTTGGGATCCAAGGACTTCAACTGCCAAGACAGCAGGGCTTCAAGCATCCTTGTAGGCCGCAATGGACACCCAGTTCAAACACTCAAACCACACGAAGATTCTTGCAAACCCGGCGCTCCGCAATCGTTCTTTCAAGCGCTCGAGCCCATCGGGAACAAGCACGTCTTCCAAGGCTTCGCGCTTCTGCTCCACCTCCCGGTCGCTGTAACC
>CAZNYE010000160.1:0-5419 GCA_964577185.1 uncultured Pseudomonadales bacterium
CCAAGGTCGGGGCAAGAGAATGGGCTAGGCAGCAAAGCACCGCTACCGGGCCGGGCAACCCTCTTCAATGGTTTTCCGCTTCACCGCAGCGTGCTCGGGAGTACCGCGGCATAGGTATGTGCGCCCCTCAGAATCCAACCCTTTGCACACACGGCACAACGTCGAAATGCCCATCATTGCTGAGAATCGCGAGACTGTGCTGCCTTGCGAGAGCAGCTATCCAAACGTCATTCTGCGGAATCGGGTTACCAACTCGTTGTAGTTCGATTCTGATCTGGGCGTACCTATCTGCAGTTGCTGATGTAACCGCAGCCACTTCGGTATACGGCACGTTGCGGGCTAGCCACGCCTCATAGCGTTTCCGATGTTGTGACTGGCGAATGCCGAAGTAGTATTCCCCGAGAACAATGCTCGGTAATACTAATCTGTGCGCGGCAAGAAGTGGCCGTCGCAACCCGGTGTCACCTTCCGCCCAAGCGGACAGTGCATTGGTGTCGAGGATCATTGAAGATCTTCGGGCGAGAGACGTTCAAATTCTTGCTCGATGAGGCCAAGGATACGGCGATTCTCATCGCCTAGGTCTGAGAGCTCACCAAACCCTGTCATCCAGGGAGGTTGTTCCTTATCAATACGAACTTCTCTGACGTTTTGGCGAAGCTGTGCTCTAAGTGCTTCGGTGAAATAGTGGCGCAAGGTGACACCATGGGTCGCAGCGACTGCCTTTGCCTGCCGAAAAACTGCGTCTGGAAGTTCAACTGTAGTCTTCATATACCCAGTTTACCGTAAATATGGGAATTGTTTTAATTGGAGTGGCCAGACGTTTAAGATCCATTGCGTCATCGACATCCCACAGAGTTTCTACGCAGGCTACTGTGAGGGCAAGAGACATGGCTCTTGACATGGTTTGCGAGTAGACTTTCGAAGATCCCCAAGATATGTCATTGAACAGGTCTCGATTTAGTTGCTTCATGGCAATCAAGCAATATCCGCCATCTTCTGTCGGCCCCAGCACCACATCTGAGTCTGTGAGCATTTCGAACGCGCTCTTCACGTAATCCGCATCAAGCAGCGGAACATCGACTCCTACGATTGCTGCGGCTCCGCATTCCCGGAGCATTTCATCAAAGGCATTGGCCATGCGCATCCCGAGCCCGGTTCCCTTTTGCACTCGTGCATCCATGCCAAATTGGCGTGACACGTCTTCGAGTCCCAGACCATCCGCATAGAGTAGAACTGGACAATCTAGCTGTTCTAGCCTCGACAAGGCATCTTCTAGCAATTGACTGTACACGCGCAAGGCTTCCGAATCACCAATCTCGCGCGCGAGTCTCGTCTTTACCATGCCCCGCACCGGCACCCGAGCAAAGACTGCTACTTGCTTATCTTCCATCACGCTATTTCCTGGTCAGATGTCGCGAAATCAATCTTGTTCTCGGTAATACCGCTGCGCCAGCGCACAGGCAGAAGCACCGAGATAATACGCTGCTCTTAAACGAAGCATTTGACGGGTCACATCCACAAGCCCACCTTCTTCCCAGCGCCTTCGAGAAGTTTGCAGACGCGCGGTTAGACAGGTTGGTGGTGCGAGCCGTCTCAATCGAAGCGAGAGCTCTATGTCTTCCATGAGCGGTTGATTCGGCACACCGTCGATCCGCTCAAGGAAGTCGCGAGCGGCGAATATGCCCTGATCGCCCGTGGCGATGCAGGTTAAACGTGATCGCGAATTCATCGCCGACGCTATGATCCGAAATTCGAGAGGTACAGGCTCATCTCCGAGCCGCACATTGAACCGCCCCCAGACCGGCGCGCCAATCAGAGGTTCGAGCGCCAGCCAGTTCTCGGAGTTCACACGTGAATCGGCATGAAGAAACCAGATAGTTCTTCCGCTACTGGCCAAGAAGCCTGCCTGCAACTGCCCTCCGCGGCTTGGTTTCGTGATGAGGACATGTGCGCCCCATTCTTGAGCGATGGCGCAAGTATCATCCCTGCTGCCTCCGTCCACCACAATCACCTCATTCGGCGTTGATTCAGCCGCTACTCGCTTCAAGTCTTCGAGCAAGACTGAAAGGGTGGCGGACTCGTTTAGGGTCGGGATTACTATGCTGAGAAATGGGGCGATTCTGTCCGCTCCTGTTTCCTAATGAGTATTGCGATGAATCAAGGAGATTACCTATCCACACATCCCGCCAGAGACCCCAATTCGTCAGGGTTGGTTGTGTCCAAAAGCGAGAGAAGAAGACTGCAATATGCTACCGACATTAGAATGCATCATCCACGAGACTGCGTGAACTTGCAGAAGCACTTCAACTTCGTGTCGGCCCGCGCTCGCCGGGCGAGCGCCCCCGAGAGGATTCGAACCTCTGGCCTATCGCTTAGGAGGCGACCGCTCTATCCTACTGAGCTACGGGGGCGAGAACCGGTCATGCGAAGCATGAGGCGGAGCACTGCTCCGCCAGGTTCGAGCGGGATGACAGGATGTCATCCCTGGGTCATGAGCGAAGCATGACACTCTGGCAGGATGCCCGCAACAACAAGTCCCAGCATACATCAATGATTACCAAGCCGATATCGGAACTTGACGATGAAGTCGGCGTAAAGGGGTTGGTGCCAGGTTTCCTCGGCGACATCACCCACATCCAAAAAGCCTTCAAAGCGATCATCAGATACGCGGCTGTAGACAACAAACAGATCTGTCAGCGGAGCAATGAGCCAGCGGTAACGTAGCTGCATGGTCATCAGCGTTGCGGTGAAGTCCCAAGGCTCATCATCCGCCCGCTGGTCAATCTTGATCAACTTCCCGGCCCGTTCTGGCACGAGGAATCGGTTAACTTCCTTGGCACGTATCAGGTTCCAACGTATGAGCGCGCCAAATTGATGGCGATCATTCGGAAAATAGGAATACTCTAGGCGACCATCAAAGCCCCTGCGATCAAATTCCCCCATTTTCCGTTCGTCGTGGTGCAATACCTGGCCGAGCGTACGATCAAGCGAGAATCGCAGGGAAAGCTCCGTCGTCTCCTTCGGACGCCAATTGAGGCGTGCGCCCCCAATATATCTCATGCCACCGAGTTCCTCGTTACCAACCTCAAATTCAAGGCCCCCGTGCATGGGTTTCGACCTATCTGCACTATACTCAAGGATGGCGGTGCCGCGCGCTTCCTTCTTGTAAATGCCGTTGCCGCGCGTGTTCCAATCCTCGTAGGCAGCGGGAAAAAACCTGAGGTCAAAATCGAGTTCCTTGAGGCTGTGGAACTGCATTTCATTGGAGTAAAAGAACCCCGAACGGATATGGTCTCCCGAGGTATTCCATTGCTGATAGGTGCTGAAAGCCGTTTCGAACTCGCGGAAGCCCGCCCTTTCTGCCGTTTCTCGGATGTACCTCGCTTCGAAAGTCATTGAATCATTGCGACGATGAAAGCCAAGGTCATTGAGATCAAAACTGTCGCTCATATAGCTAAAGGCCACAACTTGGGTGACACCAAATCCCGGCTTACGAGCAACTTCCATGTGTGCGGCTTCGCCTTGGCCGTGACTATCCGTATCCGAGTAGATAGCCTGACCATCGACCTGCCAAAGCCCCCCTGGACTTAGGTAATGCCAATCCAAGCCCTGGACGAATGCATCTTCTCGCGGGTGCAGCACACTGCCTGAGAAGCTGCCAATCCCGAAATAGGTGCCGTCGTCTGTGCGTTGCTCATACTTCAGGCGAGCGACTCCAAAGTCCTGACCGGCACTTCGCAAATCGATTCGCCTCTGCTCTCCGAGTTCAGTGGTCTCAATCGCGTTGAAAAGCTCGTCCTGTTCTGAGGCCATGAGCAGTCCGTACTCCATCTGACCGACCTGTCCGGTGATCTTGGCGGCCCCGTAGAGTTCGTTGGGAAGAAACTGTGCGCGGTCCTGAATTTCCTGGTTCTCGGCAAGCTCGGGGAGCCTCGGCCTGCCGCCAATGCGCCTTGTATGCAGCATGTAAATTGGTTCAGGGTTATATCCTCCCATCCAATAGGAACTGGACCGGGGAGAGGTGATGAACACATCCACACCCTCCTGAAAGAATATGCGTTTTTCGGGAAAGAACCGCTCAAACGCAGTGAGGTTGATGTCTTGATCATCGGCTTCGACATTGCCGAAATCCGGATAGAGGGCGGACGTGAATTGAAAATTACTCGAAGGGCGCCAAGAAAAATCAAAACCGGCGCGTGCCTGATAGCTTGACTGAGCTTCGCGAAAGCTCGACGACACATAGGGGACGAATTGGTACTTGTTACTTGGACTAACGCCCTCAACGCTTATGGGCTGAAATGCAGAAATGAACTTTGGGCTTTGATCGGGTAGCGCAGGCCAGGCAAGTTCTTCCCCTGTGTAGCCGATTTCGCGCCAGAGACGCACCCCCAATTGACGCTTATCCCCGCTTTTGGGAAGGCTGATCACCGACCAGGGAATCATGAATTCAGCGCTCCAGCCCGTCCGGGTGCGCTGCGTCCTGGCCTCCCAGGCCCCATCCCAATCGATCTTGAACGAACGCTCGGGACGAATCGTGCCATCCCTCAAGGATCCGCCAAGCGCGACATTGAAAAAGTATCCAAAGCGTCCCTTGCCAGAAGCATCAAGCGCCAGCCCCACGACGTCTCGTACAACCCCTCTGAATCGATCGCGACCGGTTGGCCGCTCGATCAGAGACTCTGGGGGCTGCCGCGCAATGAACGCGACATAGAGACCCTGATCCGAATAGGAGATTTTTGCTTGGGTTGCATAGCGCGGCTCCACAAGCGTTGCTGGACTCACCACATGGAATTTGGCGAATGTCACCGCCTCCGCCCAAAAGGGCTCGTCAACGAACCCGTCAAAGTGAAACAGATCCTGCTCGACTCTGGTCAGGTTGGGAGAATGCTCCAAGTAGCTGAAGTCGTTCAATATGGCATTGAATTCTGCTTTCGTAAGCGCTGATTCCGGCATTCCGGGTTCGCCAAGCGCGACACCCGCCCACTGCATCGCCACAAGGCACATGCATCGCAACACGAGCGACATCGGGTTGTTCACTGGAAACCCGAGTTAGCCCCCGCCGCCGACATAGGCGATCATGATGCCCGCCGCCGTGGCCGATCCTATGACCCCGGCCACATTCGGACCCATGGCATGCATCAAGAGTATGTTCTCTGGATTGGCTTCGAGACCTAAGCGATTTGACACACGAGCGGCCATGGGCACTGCCGACACGCCGGCCGCGCCAATGATCGGATTGACCTTGTTTTTCACAAAGAGATTCAAGAACTTCGCCATGAGCACACCTCCAGCAGTACCAAGCGCGAAGGCCACGATGCCGAGAGCAAGTATGCCAAGCGTTTTCCACTCAAGAAAGTATTCGGCGCCCAGTTTGGATCCCACGGCGAGACCAAGCAGTATGGTCACTATGTTGATAAGC
>CAZNYE010000161.1:0-2353 GCA_964577185.1 uncultured Pseudomonadales bacterium
ACCGAGCATCGAGCCCATCCCGGAACTAAAACCTCCGCCACAGCCAACCGGACCTCCTTCGGCTTACGTTATCCAAGGCAAACATCTCGCTCTGGCAGGCGTCGTGTTGCTGGTGGCGATGGGAGGAGCAGTCTTCCTGGCCCGGCCGGACCTGTTTCAAGTCAGGTCGCCATTGAATCTCGAAGAAGTGCCCTTGACCGATTCAGTCGGGTTCAGCACAGCGGCGTTCGGCGACCTGCAAGTGGCCGGCGTTCGTGCGCTATACACGGACGACCTGAAACCCAAGGTGCGCTTCGTCGTGATCAACCACGGCGATACGCCGCAGGCAAATCTGCGTATCCAGGCCCACCTCAGCCCGAAGAACGCACCGCTCGATGCCCCTCCGCTCGCCAGCTTCGCCATCGCTCTGGAAGAGGAACTTGCGCCTCGGGAGTCCCGCGATCTGGAAGCCGACCTGTTGGCTCTCGGCACGTTGGCGGCGTTTCCGCCGTGGAAAGAGCTTCGCATCGAGCTGGAAGTGGAGTAACGCCTACCTGCGCTCGGGAATTTCGGTAACAAAAGAAACCAAGGAGCACCTATCCCATGATCCGTAACGCTTTGATTTGCATCTTCTCTCTTGCCTTGACGACGGTCCTGGTTCAACCCGCCTCGGCTCAGGGCGTTCGCTACTGGACGGACGCTGAAATGAAAGCCTATGCCAAGAGCATGTCGCCGAAAATCAACGAAGGGCGGTACGCGTTGGAACGTCTCGGCGACTGGGGCAGCCACTACGCGCTCATGGTTCATCGCGAAGGCGATGGCCCGTCCGAGGTGCACGACATTCACACCGACTTTTACGTCGTCCAAAACGGTGAAGGAACATTGATCGTTGGTGGTGAGATTGTCGGTGGCAAGACCACGGCCCCGGGCGAGATTCGCGGCAAGTCGGTCAAGGGCGGCAAGAGGCATCCGCTCAAACCGGGCGACATCGTGAATATCCCGCCGAAGACGACTCATCAGGTGGTCGTCGAAGACGGCAAGACCATCACCTATCTCATCCTCAAGGTGAAGGCGCAATAGGTCACGTCGAAGACGTCCTCAGCGCTGATCGGATTACGGGGCCGGCTCAAGGCGCAGGAGTTGATCGTCAGGTCCCTCGCATCTCACTCAGCGGCACAACTCGGCAGTGCTTGCCAACCACCACGAGTGCTGAGAGGATAGCCGGAATGCGCACTCGCATCCAACTCACTCCGGCGCCTCCGTTCGACTTTCGCGGCACGGCGCATTCCCATGGGTGGGTTGTCCTCGCTCCCAACGAGTGGGACCACAACGCAGGCATCCTGCGGCGTGTCGAAAGGCTTTGCAGCGGAAAGGTTGTCAGCCTGCGCATCCAGGGAGGAGGGACACTTCGCAAAGCGATCATCGACATCGAAGTCGAACACTCGGGGAGGCTTTCCCGCCCCGACTGCCAGGAAATCGAACGCTCAGTGAGCCACATGTTTCGGCTCGATGAAGACCTGCGGCGTTTCCATACCCTCTGCCGCAAGCGCGGCGCGCCATGGACCGCCGCGACCCGCGGGTTGGGAAGACTGCTCCGCTCACCCGGCCTTTTCGAGGACATCGTCAAGACCATCTGCACAACCAACATTCAATGGGGCGGCACGAAGAGGATGGTGACGGAGCTTGTTGAGGAATTCGGCGAGAGCCAGCCAAGCCAGCCGGAAAAGAAAGCCTTCCCGACTACGGGAGCGATCGCCGAAGTCGATCGAAACGAGTTTGCCTCCCGTGTCCGCATGGGTTACAGGGCGCCTTACATCCACGAGCTCGCCACGCGCATCGAGAACCGTGAACTCGACCTCGAATCCTTGCAAGACGCCAGCGTCGCTACCGCTGCGGTGAAGAAGCGACTGCTTGCTATCAAAGGAATCGGGCCTTACGCCGCTGCGTCGCTGTTGATGCTCCTTGGGAGATACGACGACCTGCCGGTCGATTCGGTCTGCCGGGACTTCGTCGGCAAGAAGTATTTTCCGGGGCGCAAACCCAGCGACGAGCAAATACGCGGTGTCTACGCAGACTGGGCCGAATGGAAATACCTGGCCTACTGGTTCGATCTGTGGACATCCCGCTAGCCCGCATTTCTCACCACCCGACGGTCGAAGCACGCCATATGGCCGCCATGACTTCGTTACGCTTGCTTGCCGTGCTCAACGTACGGTTCAAGTACGCCTGCGCGCGCCAAGCGGCGCGCGCCTCGTCCTGACGGCCCTCTCACGAACTTCGCCTCGCCGCGTGGTGAGAAATGCAGGCTAGCGGGAAGTCCACAGATCGAACCAGTAGGCCAGGTATTTCCATTCGGCCCAGTCTGCGTAGACAC
>CAZNYE010000162.1:0-5678 GCA_964577185.1 uncultured Pseudomonadales bacterium
TTCGAGAGTGTGCGGTCGCCGTTGTGCGCCAGGTTCAAAGGCGTGGCATACATCTTGCTGCGATAGTTGAAGTCGATGCGCGCATTCAGTTGCCATCCGCCCGCGAAGTAGTGGGCGTAGTTCAGCCCTGCGCCATATTGCCACTTGGAGGTGCGCTCCACCTGGTTGCCATCCACGTTGCCGTCGGCGCGGCAGACGCTGTTGTTGCAGCCCCAGGACGAGGTTGGACCGGCGACGGAACTCTGGTAAATGGCATCCTGGTATTGGGCATCGCTGTAAGCAAGGTGATAGTCGATAAAGAAACGCTCGGTCGCGACAATCAAACCGTCAACCTCGAAGCCGACGACCTCGACGTCACCTATGTTGCCCACTACATCGGTCGCCCATGCATCACGGCTGGTGGCCGCCTCGACCCCCTGCACATCTTGCCAGTCGATCACGTAGAACGCGGCATTGAAGGTGAACCGGTTGTTGAAGAATCGATTCTTGCTGCCGACCTCGTAGGTGATGTTCTGTTCTTCGTCGTAGACCGCCTGGCCGGGATTCGCTGAAGGGTCTACTGGGTTGAATCCACCGGTCTTGACACCCGAAGCAATCAGCGCGTAGAGCATGTTGGTGTCCGTGGGTGTCCATTCAAGTATCACCCTCGGCGTGAAAAAGCTGAAGGTTTCATCGTCGCTCGTCGCCACGTTGCCGGGCAATGGACTGCCGAAGGTGGTGGATAACTGTTCGAACGACTGATCCTCCCAGGTATAGCGTGCCTCCAAAGAAAGCGTGAGTCGGTCGGAAATCCACCACTCCACGTCTCCAAAGAGGGCAGTGATCGAGTCTTCATTGGTGGTGTGATTTCCGAGCACGCCATTGCCGCTGTCGTATACATGCGGAACGCCGACGTGTACCTGCCCCGGAACCACCGGCACAACCGCGAGATATGCGCCTTCAAGGGGGTTCGACCCTCGTGGAACGCGGATGCTACAACTCGCCTCGCTGTTGCAGGGCGGTAGGAAGAAGAAGGTGCCGCCATCCTCGTCCTCGGTTTCTGAATAGTAGACTCCAAGCCGCGCGGTCAGCGCTTCGCTGCTCATGGCCAGGCGAATCTCGTGGCTGGTTGCCTCTAGTGATTCGGCCGGGTTGGCATTGAAGGTGGATGTGTGCGCGATCGCACCAAACGACCCCGGCGGGCCGAGTTGCTGAAGGAATGGCGGGAAGGGTGTCTCACGAACCGGCACATGAGGCACGGTGGAACCGACCAGGCTGCCACGCCCCTCGACTGTTCCGAAATTGTCTGCCTGATGGTCGACGTAGCCGAATTGGTAGCTCAGGCTCAGAGAATCTGTGAGGTCGTAATTGAAGCTGAATCTGGTGATCTTGGACATTGAATCGAGCGCGAGCGAACGCGGGTCGACGATGACCTGACCGGCCGTGCCGCCGAATCCCGCCGCCGCAAGCTTCGGGTCCGTCAAAGCTGGTGGCGAACTGGGAAACTCGCCGCAATAGGCGTGGGGTCCCACCGCCGGGAAGGGTGCGCGGCTGCTGAACGTCATGGTGTTGTTGCAGTTGGCTGCGAGTGGCGCCAGAAATGCGAAAAATGGCGGACCGGAGAACTCCGAGGAATCGTAGGCGTAGCGCGCACCATTCAAGTCGTAGTAGGCCTGTGGCTCGCGCAGTGACTCGGTCTCGTAGTAGCCGAGTTGCGTCTCCATCCTTTCGTTCGGCGTCCAGCGCAGGGTGGCGGAAAAGAACTGATCGTCCCAGCCGCCCAATTTGTCGTTAGTGCCCGCCTCGTTGCCGGGCCCCATGTCGGCGAATGGGTGGTCGTTGTCGGTGTGGCCATCGAACTCCGAATATCCCACGGAGATGCGAAGATGCAAGCTTTGCTCCACTAGGGGAACCGATAAGCTGCCCTGTGCATCGAGCCGACCGCCGTCGCCATAGGTGGCTCGCATATCTGCGGAGAAGTCCTCACTCGGCTGACTGGAAATATAGTTCACCACGCCCGCAAAGGCATTGCGTCCGAATTGCGCGTTCTGGGGGCCCTTGACGATTTCCACGCGCTCCAGGTTCATCAGTCCCGGGTTGACCATGGACTGGCGCTGCAGGTAGATGCCATCGAGAAACACAGCTGTATTCTGGATGCGCGCGGTCGTGAAGGTTTGCCCAAGACTGCGTATGACCGCCGCGGTGGACAACCCGGCGGTTGCGTAGTTCTCGTAGACAAGCCCGGAGGTTTCCTGCGAAATATCCTGCAGATCGCGGAAGTTTCGCTGCCGCAGTTGATCTTCTGTGAACGCGGTGACCGACAGCGGCACCTCTTGGAGCGTGTCTTCGCGCTTGCGCGCGGTGACGATCACCTCTTCGATGATCGCCGCGGCCCCGCTCTCGGCGACCGCCGCGGGCAGCAAGCCGCCGGTGGCTCCAACAACGACCATAAGGTAGATCAAGTGCCTTGGTGATTTCATGCTGTTCTCCTTTTTTTGTTGATGTCTCTCGCCAATCGAGCTTCGGCACATCTTGGCTGCCGCCTTGGCTTGTTTCCGTTAAACCGCTCCCAGGTTTCGTTGCTTGCTGCTCGAACTAGCTCGTCTCTACGCCCTGCACCGAGGGAATCGGCCTCCCGGCATCTGCATCCCCAAGTGGCGGGACCAAGGGGACTGTGTCCAACGCCCAGCGCGCCTCTGGATCCGCGCGACGCGCCGGCGAGGGGATTGTGAAGACTTTCTCGGCAAGCAATGGTTGCATCGACTTGCTGTCAATCTTCCAGCCCTTTTCTTCTGTGTGCACACGCAGTATGTGACGCCACGCGCCCATGAACCGGTCCTGCTCCACCGAAACCTCGTGCTCCAAGGTGTCCGGCAGATAGTGCGGAGACAGGGCTTCGACAATCGCCGAGTCTTCTCTGAAGACCTTGTCAGTGCGTTTGACGGAACCCTTGTCGAACACTTTCCAGCGGAGAAAATTCCGCACCTGCACGACGAAGGAGCGAGTGGTGCGCTCATCCAAGGGCGTGTTGGCATCGAAAATGATCAATTCCATTCGGGCATTCAGCTGAATGTGCAGGCGGACACAGTGGCCAGAAAGATAGAAAGCTGGGTGCACATGGGTCGCCTGCTTGTCTTTTCGCGCAAAACGCATGAGACCGGCGTTGCCCTGCAGGGGCGGTGGATACAACACACAGGAAGATGAACCCGAATGGGTATCGCGCTCAATCTTGACGATATGGTTCTTGTCCGCCATTTCGCGGTATCCAAAACCCGGATGCACAAATGAGGTGTGGGCAATGTCTATGCCGTTTTCGACCACCCGATTGACATCGGCGTTCCAGGTAAACTCGGTGTAGATGGGACGCCAATTGTCGCGCTCCTCGTATTCCCTGAACGGCGGGATGGGGTAGCGTTCGGATTCCGGCAAGTCGCCCATGAACACCCAGACCATGCCGTAGCGCTCTTCGGTGGGATAGGCGTCAATTCGCGCTCGGTCGGGTACGGCGGCCTCCTCTCCGCGGCTGGGGATGAACCGTACCCGTCCCTCGCCATCGTACTCCCAGCCGTGATAGGGGCAGGCGACGCAATCGCGCTCGCTGGTCCAACCGTTCGACAGTGCCCCGCCTCGGTGAATGCACACATCGCTCAAACAATGCGCCTTTCCCTGGCGATCACGGAAGAGTACGAAGTCTTGTCCCAAGACACGCGCCCGCACGGGTTTTCGCCCCACCTTGTCTGACCATTCGGCCACGTACCAAAGATTTGTCAGCATGCGACACCTCCGGCCTTCTTCAATTGAATTGTGCCCGAGACCTTATCAACCCGCCATGTACAAAAGATCAAGGCCGCAATTCCCTTGTGTGCAAAACGCCTGCGAATGTGCTTAGGAAGTCATGCTAGCCGATCACTCGTAAGGAGAAATTGACAATCCGCAGGATGCCGGGCGCGACACCGAACCACACTGACCGGCCAGATTGATCGTCAAAAAGAAGGTGCGTCCCGCCCAGAAGAGACACAATGCGGACAGTCAATTCGACCTCCCGAAGCTCGCGAGCGTGATCGGAGGCCGCCGCTCGAATCCCCATATTCATGCTGGTGAGTGGCTGCGCGACCCAAATGACGGAAGCGCTCTTGAAGAGCAGGCGTCCTGTACGGAATCGCAGCTTGAGCTTGCGCTCAAGAGTGCGCACCAGACTTGGCGGTCATCGACATGGGAGAAGATTGGTGCCAAGGGTAGGGCGGAGGTCTTGGACAGAATCGCCGAACGACTCGCGCGTGCGCGGTTTGCTGAACAACTTGCGCTTGCCGAGGCGCGCACCACCGGCGTGGTCATCAAGCTCTCGCGCCGTATGGCAGAGCTCGCGCACTTCGCCTTCACCGCGGCCGCGGAGCACCTGCGCGGTGGCGCGCTCGAACGCGAACTGACCAGCGGTAGCGGCAGCGTGAGCTACTTCCGCAAGCCTTGGGGCCCGGCGCTTCTCATCGCGCCATGGAATGCGCCAATGGCTATCGGCTGTCACAAGATCGCCAGCGCGTTGGCGGCGGGCGCGCCCTGCATCCTCAAACCGTCTGAGTGGGCGCAGCATTCACTCTTGATGATCGCCGAGGTCATCAACGACTGCGGGCTGCCAGAGGGCGCATTCCAGATGGTGTGCGGTGGTCAGGAGGTCGCGGCCAGGATGGTCTCGGATCGGCGAATCAAGTCCGTGTCGTTCACGGGCGGCACGCGTGCCGGGTGCAAGGTCGCGAACGCCTGCGCATCGTCAATGAAGCCGCTGCAACTGGAGCTCGGCGGAAACAATCCCCTCATCGTGTTTGCGGACGCGGACCTTGACCGCGCCGCCGAAGGGATCGTCTACGGGCTGTGCAATCTCAATGGACAGTGGTGCCGGGCGCTCGGTAGGCTGCTGATTCATGTGCGCGTCAAAGAGGCGCTACTCGGGCGGGTCCGAGAACGGCTCAAGTCTGTGCGGCTCGGTCATTCGCTTGACCAAGCGTCGCAGATGGGACCGTTGATTCACGAACGACAATATCGCAAGGTTGTGGATGCGATTGATCGACTGAGAAGCTTGGGCGGCGACGTACTGCAGTACACGCGGATGCCTGACCTTCCCGGCTATTTCCTGCCGCCCACGTTGGTGGATTCGTGCGCCCCGGAACACACCACCGAGGAAATTTTTGGCCCGGTCGCGGCCATTCACTGTTTCGAAACGGATGAGCAGGCGCTTGAGCTGGCGAACGGCACCGACTACGGCCTCGCAGCCTATGTGTACAGCCGTGACCTGCAAAGGGCGTTGAGTTTCTCGTCCCATATCTATGCGGGCGGGGTGAAGATCAACGGATTCAGCCTGCTGTCATTGAACGGCGAGGCGCCGCGCTCGGCGTGGGGACTTTCCGGGCTCGGCGAGGAGGGCGTTGCGCAATCCATCGAGTTTTTCACCGGGGCGAGAGTCATAGGTGTGTCCCCGCAGGATCCGGTCGGGGGCTAGGCGGGGTCTCGGATCATCAAATGTCGGTCATTTCTATGTTCTGCACGACGCTCTCAGGGCCTATCTGAAACGCCGCATCCTTGTATTTCGGCGGTCCGAATCCGGGGCGCGCGTTGTTCGAAACCGCGACGGGCTCCTTGGGGATGCCGATAAAGTTCGTGTCCAGCTCGCGGTTGCCATTCCGGTCGTAGATGATCGAGATGGCGTA
>CAZNYE010000163.1:0-4011 GCA_964577185.1 uncultured Pseudomonadales bacterium
ACTGCATGCTCATTTCCCCCTCGACTCCGGGGGGGCCTCATTGAAGCAATTGTGCCCCCGGACCGCTCGATGTACTGCATGCTCATTTCCCCCTCGACTCCGGGGGGGCCTCATTGAAGCCGAACCGTGTCCCTCGTGGCAAGATCCGCCACATTGATTTCCCCCTCGACTCCGGGGGGGCCTCATTGAAGCAAGGGGGTGCCGGGAGTGATTGATTGCTCATCCGCGATTTCCCCCTCGACTCCGGGGGGGCCTCATTGAAGCACCCTCGAGCACGCAGGAGCAAATACCGCGCGGTGCATTTCCCCCTCGACTCCGGGGGGGCCTCATCGAGCCACTAAAGACCCTTAATCCCAAGCCCCAACTGTCGCACAGCCTTTTGAAACGCACTCCATTTTGATTCAGGCACGACCAGTTGCACTTCTCCCGCTTGTAAACACAGCTTGCCGAGCTTAGTGTCCGAACGAATTCGCTCAAGTACTTCCGCAGATTGGCACGTCAGCAAGTGCGCGTCTCCACTCAGCATCAATGCACCCGAATCCCGTTCCACTTTGAGCAAGAACGCCTCTACCTGCTCTGGCAACGGTTGATCATCACGCTGGGCAAGAAAGTCTCGAAGTTCATCGACTTGATGAGCCCCTTGCAGCGCCAGCACAGTCTTATCACGATCAATCTTCCAGAGGTCTAGGGACTCTTGACTGGCCCAGAGCTCCAAGGTGATTCGCTCCTCATCGGACATCGATCGCAGCACCCGAACGCGCAGGTCGCTATTTACGCTGAAGGCAGCATTTGAGCGTGGCTTTGGCGGCTCGTACTCAGAGACCACTTCCAGCACATAGGCACCGAGAGGAGTGAGGCGAAAATACTCAAAGCCGTCATAGCGGCTCAGATATGCGAGGTCACCCCCACCGTAGTCCCCCGAGTACTCTTCGCGCGCACCTTTGGGATGGCTGTAGGCAACATCGATCATGCCAAGGGTGGCCGCATACTCGAACAGGAAGCAACGCACGTTCTGTCCTTCAACCATGTGCCACCTGTGTGTGTAGTAATCAAGACTGCCGTATTCGCGATGCCCGATATACAGCCGCCAAGGCTCTTGACTAACCTCAAAAGCAAAGTTCCCGGCGCGCATGAATCGCAGGAATTCATCTATCTGCACCCATTCGCTCACCGGACACTGAGTGAGCGCATCGGCGATTACATCGCGGCGATACATAGCCGGCTCCAAATGCCGCTTGCTTTTTCCGCCCTGTCCCTTGATCCCTTCAATACGATTGAACTCATCCAGCAGTTTTGTGCCCAACCACTTGTCCCAGAGATCACGCAGGGCATTGGCGCCGGATGTTGAGAGCACAACACGTCCAGTCTTTGTCAAGACGAGCTTGCTTCCCTTGAGCTGAGCGAGGCGACCTGCCTGAATGAGCAGAGGCCAAGCAAAAGACCGAACGGGACCCGGCACCTGACTCCATGAATTTTTCTTTCTCTCATCCTAGAGACCGGGCGCTCTGGCAAAATGTCAACTCTAACCGAATAAAGTAGCCGGGAACGGAGTCAAGAATCGATTGGGGAATAACCACGCAATAGAACAAGAGCCGAGGGCAAGCACCCTAAGATCAACGACGAACGATCAGCATCTGACAAGACTATTTGTTATAAGAAAGTCTTATATAAGAGCAAAAACGTTATAAGATGCGCCTGCCGGACAAAATACGAATCTGTGAATGGAACAGCTCCCCCTTTTCCTTAACCTGACATCGAGGTCCTGCCTGGTCGTCGGCGCGGGAAGTGTCGCGGAGCGCAAAACGCGCCTGCTGCTGTGTGCCGGGGCAAGCGTCACTGTTGTCGCACCTGTCATGAGCGACTATTTCAGGTCTCTTGATCCAAATGGCGTCACGCTCGTCTATTCTTCGTTCGATGCCGAGATGTGCCATGGCCATCACTTGATAGTCGCTGCCACTAGTCTCGACAGCGTAAATCGACAGGTGGCACGCGCGGCCCAAGAATTCGGGATCTGGTGCAATGTTGTGGATCAAGCCGAACTCTCCACCGCGTTTTTTCCAGCGATCATCGATCGGTCTCCGGTCACCATCGCGGTAGGCACAGGCGGCACCTCCCCCACGCTTGCCCGCCGCATCAAACAGCACATCGAGGCCTTACTGCCCTCTCGGCTTGGCGCATTGGCCGAAAGGCTTGGACGATGGAGAACGCAAGTCAAGCGCCGCTTCAAAGATGCTGAGGAGCGCCGGTCCTTTTGGGAAAACGTAGTATCCGGACCGATCGCGAACCACTTGCTCGCGGGAAGGGAGTCTGAAGCCGCGCAAGCGTTTCACCGCTTACTTGATGCGCCGAAGACCAAGCCGAGCCAGGGAGAGGCCTACTTGGTAGGGGCGGGCCCCGGAGATGTGGGGCTTATGACCTTGCGCGGGCACCAGCTCCTTTCGCAGGCTGATGTGGTGCTCTACGATGCTCTCATCTCGGAAGAAATCCTCGACCTCGCGCGCAGAGACGCGAAGCGGCTGTGTGTTGGCAAGGGTCCCGGAGAGTCGCATAAACAGGGAGAACTCACCCGCACCTTGGTGAGACTCGTTCAAAAAGGCTACCGCGTATGCCGACTCAAGGGTGGCGACCCCTTGATCTTCGGACGTGGTGGTGAGGAAGCCAAGGCGCTTGAAATGGCAGGCCTGGCTTTCGAGATTGTGCCGGGAGTGTCTGCGGCGCAAGGATGCGCGGCATCGGTCGGAATACCACTCACCTTTCGCGGCATAGCAAGCAGCGTTACCCTCGCGACGGGCATCGCCGAACAGGGAACCGAGCCCGACTGGGCATCACTCGCGCGGCGCGGCCAAACGCTCGCCCTTTACATGGGTGTGCGCTCCCTGAAACGCATCACCACAAAACTGATAGCGAATGGACTGGCGGATTCTACACCAGCAGCCTTGGTGGAGAATGGAACGACACGACAGCAACGCTTCCTTGAGTCGACCCTCGCTAGAATCGCCGACCTTGGCGCTGCACAAGGGATCAAATCACCAGCCATTCTGTTCGTCGGAGATAGCCTGTCGCAACGATCCAAGCCATCTATGCAGACCAAATGGAATAATAATAGAGAGCTATTATTCCAGAAAGTTATGTCAGCATAAGTTTTTTTTCCTTCCTTTCACCGAGCCACGCACTTAGCATGTGCACAATTCGTTGGGGGAATCACCATCAGCCTTGCCGCACAAAAGGCTCCTGAGGAGCCGATCAATAGACACGATCTGGAGCAGCTCCGTGCGCTGGTCTCCGGGTTCGAGCGCGACCAGCTCATCTGGACGAGCGGCTATTTGGCAGCGCTCGCCCATCAGACTCAAGCGACGACCGATACTACTCCCGCCCCCGCCTCCGAAGTTTCAGTAGACCAGCTATGTACCATATTTTTCGCATCCGAGACCGGCAATAGTCGCAAAGTCGCGGAATCTCTGCATCGGCGCTCAGGTGAGTTCGGTATCCAAACTCGTGTGCAGGACTTGCGCGGCTTCCGTGCACATCGGCTTGCCAAGATCGAGCGAGCCTTGTTTGTTGTCTCAACCCATGGCCTAGGCGACCCTCCGGAAGGCACACAAGCCTTTTTCGCCCATCTCGAGGGCGAACAAGCGCCTCGTCTTGAGAATCTCCAATTTGGTGTGCTGGCCCTCGGAGATTCCAGCTACGCGGATTTCTGCGAAGTGGGCCGTCAGCTCGACGCACGACTCGAAGCCCTGGGCGCCCAACGAATAGTTGAACGAGTGGATTGCGATCTCAATTTTCGATCAGCTTCTGAGAAATGGTCCTTGCGCGCCTTGCAAGAAGCAGCACATCTTGCGCAGGTCTCTGGCGCTCAGGTCAGACATCTGCATGCTGTGGGCGGCGTTCTACCCAGCATCTTACCGAGCAGTTTTGAAAGTCCGGTGCTCGCCAATCAACGCATCACCGGACGAGGCTCTAGCAAGGATGTCCGTCAGGTGGAATTGGACCTTGCGGGTTCAGGTTTCT
>CAZNYE010000164.1:0-9273 GCA_964577185.1 uncultured Pseudomonadales bacterium
GAACAGGAGTAGGCCGAATGACTGTTTGGAGTAAGGCAAGGTGACATAGGTTTCTTCGAGATTGCCGATTCGCCGACTGTCTTCAATCAGGGTAATCAGTTCGCCGAAAATCCTCGCGATATTGCCTCGGTTAATCTCGTCGATGATGAGAACAAAGTTCTCGCTCGGGCGCTTGCGGGCGGCATTTGCGATCTGCTGGAATACGCCCATGTGCAATTTGTACCGCAGACCCTCTTGCTCAGTGTCGAGGACCGGACGAATTCCCCCCACGAAGTCCTCATAGGCGAAATTCTGATGGAACGTCACCATGGCAATGTTGCCGGATTCGTTCTCGGGGTCGAAATTGAGATTGCTGAATCGTTCTAGACTGTGGTCGTCTTCGGAGCGACCGTCACAGATTCTCAAGGAAAGATTAACTGTATGCCAAGTCTTGCCCGTGCCAGGCGGGCCGTAGAGGATTTGATTGAGTGATTGGTCGGCCGTCGAAGCGTCGTCACCGCGGCCGTCTCAGTTCCTCTTGAAGTCAGACTTAACCTTAACAGCCTCGTTGGTTAGACCTTCGATTTCGCCACGTTCACTAAAACGCCATTCATCGAGTAACGCAAAAGTTGGTCGGTAGACATCAGCATCCCGGAAGAGACTCTCGCTCTTTTCGGCTCGCGAGAGCCCTCGAATTGGGAGGGCTCCGTCGAACGAAGCTTCTTCCTTATTGAGCCAGATGACATGAATCCGACTGCTCGCGGAGAGTTCTTCGAAATACTCGTTCTTCCAGACTATGCCGATCCCATTGCCCACTCTGCGATCTTTACGCACTAGTGTCCCGCATCATAAGTTCATTGACAGTAAAAGGGTGGTTTGCTAAGGTCTCGGCACCCTTCGATGAGGCCGTGTCATGGCGAACCACTATACAAGAAGTGTTCCAGTGTTGAGCGTGGATCAGGAAACGGAATTGAAGCGTTGGACGGCCAGGAGGAAGACGGCGCAGGGTCTGGCGCTTCGTGCGCGCGTGGTGCTGGAGTGCGCGGCGGGCGCGAGCGACACGGCGGTCGCCGAGAAACTGGACATCACCCGGGCGACGGTCGGCAAGTGGCGGCGGCGGTTCCTGGAGCGCGGTTGCGATGGGCTGCTGGACGAGCCGCGCCCCGGTGCGCCGAGGCGGATCGCGGACGGGGACGTGGAGCGGGTGGTCACGCGCACGCTGGAATCGACACCGGCGGGCGCCACGCACTGGAGCACGAGGTCCATGGCGGCCGAGTGCGGTTTGAGTCCGTCGGCGGTCGGCCGCATCTGGCGCGCGTTCGCGCTTCAGCCGCACCGCGTGGAGACCTTCAAGCTGTCGAGCGACCCGCTGTTCATCGAGAAGGTGCGCGACATTGTCGGCCTGTACCTGGCCCCGCCGGAGCGGGCGGTGGTGCTGTGCGTGGACGAGAAGTCGCAGATCCAGGCCCTGGACCGCACCCAGCCGATGCTGCCGCTGGCCCCGGGCGTGCCGGCCCGGCAAACCCACGACTACCGGCGCCACGGCGTCACCTCGCTGTTCGCGGCTCTGGACGTGGCCACTGGAGAGGTGATCGGGAAGTGCTACCGCAGGCACCGCTCCGTGGAGTTCAGGCGCTTCCTCTCGCTCATCGACAAGGCGGTTCCCGAGGAGCTGGAGGTGCACCTGGTGCTGGACAACTATGGCACCCACAAGACCGCGATGATCCACAACTGGCTCGTGCGCCGCCCGCGGTTCCACCTGCACTTCACCCCCACCAGCGCCTCGTGGCTCAACCAGGTCGAGCGCTGGTTCGCCGAAATCACCAGGAAGCAGATTCGCCGCGGCGGCCACCGCGGCACACGCGCGCTGGAAACGGCGATCAGGGAATACCTCGCCAACTACAACCAGGGTCCAAAGCCATTTGTATGGCGCAAGTCGGCCGACGAGATTCTTGAGTCACTCAAGCTTTACCGTACACGTATTAATGACGCGGGACACTAGCATCAGGCACATCACGCTCGAATTGTGTCACGCAAACCCAACGATAATTTCTGCTGCGCAGACTCCATGCCCCGCCCGCAGCGTACCCAGGCGACCCGAATCTAACAATCGGGAATGGCCCTCCAGGGAATGTTCCCTGCGCAAGTGCGTCTCGACCACCACCATGGGACTGGTTACTCGCATCGTTTTGGTGCCGGAAGGCGGAATCGAACCGCCGGCCTACTGATTACGAATCAGTCGCTCTACCGACTGAGCTATTCCGGCACACGAGGGCTGCGCTTGCACAGCGCGACAAAGCGTCGCACACTCAAGTTCTATAGTCGGCGTTTATTTTGACATATTCATGCGAGAGGTCGCTTGTCAGCATCTCGCCTCGAGCCGCGCCGCGCCCGAGCGAGACCCGCAGGCTGTATCTCGCCTGTCGCATCACCAGGTTGGCCCTCTCTTCAATGTAGTCAAGGCTCGCCAGACCACCAGACATGACTGGCACTTCGCCGATGCTTATGTCCACCAGCGATTGGTCAAAGTCTTCAAGGCCCGCATTCCCCATCGCCATGCAAATACGACCCCAGTTGGGATCCTCGGCGAATATGGCGGTCTTCACCAGGGGCGATTCGGCAATGCACCTCGCCACCCGTTGGCACTCATCCCTTGACCTTCCACGCTCCACGATTACGTGAACGGTCTTATTGCCTCCCTCCGCATCCTCAATCAAGGCACTCGCGAGTTCATTCATAAGGTCTCCGAGCGCCTTCCAGAAACTCTCCGATTCCTCCCCGACCTTCACCCCAGACGCTCCGGTCGCCACAAGGATGCAGGCATCGTTGGTCGAAGTATCTCCGTCCACGGTCACGCGATTGAACGACCCCTCCGTGAGCCGAGAAAGCCGCGTAGACAGCAATGCCTGCGCAATGCTGGCATCAGTCGAAATAAAGGCAAGCATCGTCGCCATATTGGGCGCGATCATGCCTGCGCCCTTGGCAATGCCGCAGATGCGCACCTTGCGCCCAGCAATCTCCAGGCCCTTCGTTCGAATCTTGGGGAAGGTGTCGGTTGTCATGATTGCCGCGGCGGCCTGCGGCCAAGCGTCTTCGGCAAGCGTATCGATCGCCTTGGCAATGCCTTTGCGCATGGGTTCAAGTGGCAGTTGCTCGCCAATCACGCCGGTCGAAAACGGTAGCACCGACTCGGGACCGATCTTCAAGTGTTCGGCAAGCATGCGACAGCAGTCCTCGGCGCGTCGGAGACCCTCTTCACCCGTAGCGGCGTTGGCATTGCCCGTATTGACCAAGAGCGCACGAACAGGCCCTCTCGCAAGCCGTTCTTCCGCCAAATCTACCGGCGGTGCGCGAAATCCGTTCTGGGTGAATACGCCAGCGACCGAGGCACCAGCATCTATGGCCATCACCAGCACATCGTCGCGTCCTTCATAGAATTTGGATGCAGAAATGCCTCCGCGGCCCGTGCCGAGCCGCAGGCCAGCTATGGTGTTCATGATGCGCGCTGCTCGGTGCTTCCCGCCAGCCCGTGACAGTGCTTATATTTGCGACCTGAACCGCATGGGCAGGGCTCGTTGCGTCCGATCTTGCGTTCCGCGCGGGCAAAACTCGTCACGTTGGAGCGCCCTCTGTGCGGCCGGGCGGGCGTTCGAGCCGGTTTCCGTTCTGCCTGGTTACCCGCCGAGCCGTGCGAATAGCGCATGGATGCGCTTGCGGCGCTGCGGCGCTCCTGTTCTCGCGCTTCGATGTCTTCTCGCGGCTCTATCTTTAGACGTGTAATCAACCGCACAAAGTCAAACTTGATGTTCTCCAAAAGCTCCGAGAAGAGCTCAAAGGACTCCCGCTTGTATTCTTGTTTCGGCTGCTTCTGTGCATAGGCGCGCAGATGTATGCCCTGGCGCAGGTAGTCCATATTGGCGAGGTGCTCCTTCCAGCGCTGGTCGAGCACCTGCAGCATGATTTGCTTCTCAACGAGATCAGGACTTACCCCAACATCTTTCCAATCAGTTTTCCTGCGCGCATAGCGCTCGGCAGCGCTCTCCTTGATGCGCTCCAAGATTCTCTCCGACGTGAGCTCCTTGTCCCTACGCACCCAATCCACAACAGGTGAAGTATCTGCAAGTTCAGTGCGCAAGGCTTCCTGCAGACCTTCGATATCCCACTGCTCTTCGATGCTCTCCGGCGGCACATAACCGAGCACAAGACTTTCCACCACCTCGTCTCTGACTAATTCAACAGTGTCGGTGATGCTGTCGGACTCCATGAGCTCATTGCGCTGAGAGTAAATGACCTGGCGCTGGTCATTGGCAACATCATCGAACTCAAGCAAGTTCTTGCGCACATCGAAGTTGTGCCCCTCGACTTTTCGCTGCGCACGTTCAATTGATTTGTCCAGCGACCTATGCGAGATAGCCTCACCTGTCTCGCCGGCCAGCGACCTGAACATCTCGCGCATCCTTGGCGACAGGAATATGCGCATCAAGTTGTCTTCGAGCGAGAGATAAAAGGCCGAAGACCCCGGATCCCCTTGCCTTCCCGAGCGGCCACGCAGTTGATTGTCAATACGTCGTGACTCATGACGCTCGGTGCCCACAATGTGCAGTCCGCCAGCCTCGAGAACCTCGTTGTGTTCCTGTTGCCAAGCCACACGCCCAAGTTCACGCTCTTGCGCGCTCATATCTTCCGCCTCATAGAGCACAAGCGGATTGCCGCCGAGCACTATGTCGGTGCCACGACCCGCCATGTTGGTGGCGATGGTCACGGCGCCTTTTCGACCGGCTTGCGCAACGACCTCCGCCTCGCGCTCATGGTGCTTGGCATTGAGCACCTTGTGCGGAATCTTGCGTCGATTCAGTTCGCGCGAAAGTCGCTCCGAGGATTCAACCGACACCGTGCCCACCAGAACAGGTTGACCGCGCTCACGACATTCCAGGATGTCTTCAATGATGGCGTCATATTTCTCGTCGGTGGTACAAAACACCAAGTCGTGACGGTCGTCGCGAATCATGGGCATGTGGGTTGGAACGACTACGACATCGAGACCGTAGATCTGCTTGAACTCAAAGGCTTCGGTGTCCGCCGTTCCGGTCATGCCGGCAAGCTTGTCGAAGAGCCGAAAATAGTTCTGAAAGGTCGTTGAAGCGAGCGTCTGGCTCTCCTGCTGGATCGCCGCACCTTCCTTGGCCTCGATCGCCTGATGTATGCCGTCCGACCAGCGACGACCCGGCATGGTCCTGCCCGTGTGTTCATCAACGATCACAATCTGACCGTTCTGCACGATGTACTCGACATCGCGCTTGAAGAGCACATGCGCCTTGAGTGCAGTGTGCACGTGGTGCAGCAGGGCAAGATTGTGCGCGGCGTAGAGGCTGTCGTCCGACTGCAGGAGGCCGAGCGTCTGCAGGCGCTGCTCAACCAATGCGTGACCACGCTCGGTGAGCTCCACCTGTCGATTCTTCTCGTCGATGAGGTAATCGCCTTCCTCGATCAGTTCGTCATCATCGGAGGTTCCGCCGATCTGACGCTTGAGCTTCGGCGCGATCTCATTCATGCGCACATAAAGCTCGGTGCTGCGCTCGGCTGGCCCAGAGATAATGAGCGGGGTGCGCGCTTCGTCGATGAGTATGGAGTCCACTTCGTCAACGATGGCGTATCGGAGCCCTCGTTGAACTCGCTCTGCGCCCGAAAAGGCCATGTTGTCGCGCAGATAGTCAAACCCAAACTCGTTGTTGGTGCCGTAGGTGACATCGGCAGCATAGGCGGCACGCTTTTCCAAGCCCGGCTGGCCTGACTGAATCACACCTACGCTGATGCCGACGCCACGATATATGGGCGCCATCCATTCGGCGTCGCGACGCGCGAGATAGTCGTTGACCGTCACGATATGCACATTGTGTCCGGCGAGCGCATTCAAGGCGGCCGGCAAGGTGGCGACGAGCGTCTTTCCTTCGCCTGTGCGCATTTCAGCGATACGGCCCTCGTGCAGGGCGATACCACCCAAGAGTTGCACGTCAAAGTGGCGCATGCTACGAAAGCGCTTGGCGGACTCGCGCACGGCCGCAAAGCATTCGGGCAGAACCTGATCAAGCGACTCGCCCGCCTCCACCCGTTGTCTGAGCGTGGGACCAACCTCGGCAAGCTGCTCATCCGACAGCGCCTGCATGGCGCGCTCGAAGTCGGCGATGCGCGCGCAGACCGCGCCCATGCGCTTCAATTCCCGTTCGTTCTTCGAACCAATCAGGCCGCGCAATAGACCCTTCATTTTGGACTCCACAGACTCTCCCCGTTGGGGAGAGTGGAAAAGCGTCCGGGAGCAGAATGCGCGGCGGCGCCCGCCGAAAGAGACGACGCACTGCGTCGCTCGGCGGTCACCAAATGACAGGAAGTTATCCCTAGGCTGTCAACGAAGCAAGACATCGGGGCCGGATGCGCTCCGCCACAATCAAGCCCAAGATGTGCGTGACTCCCTCCCCCGGTGGGCGGAGTGGACCTCTGGGCCGAGAGAAACGTCATCGCAAGATTTGTTCCAAGAAAGGGCGGCAAGTATCTTAAGAGAATTGGTAACTACTCGCCCCCCTCACTTGACACTATAGGACACCGCCCGATTGTGGACACAGAGATTGGGTGTGCGGATCATCAGAGGTGACATAGCGACTAGTTCCTATAGTGTCAAGTGAGGGGGGCGAGTAGTTACGAAGAATTGACGAATTTCCAAGGGTTTATCCGCTTGCCATCCTGAATAACTTCGTAGTGGACATGCGGACCTGTGGTACGGCCGGTATCACCAACCTTGCCGATGACTTGCCCCTTCTCAACCACGTCTCCCGGCGAAACACTGATGCTTCCAGCATGGGCATAGAGAGTGGTGAGACCCTGGCCGTGCGCAATCTCTACGTAGTTTCCATAGGCCCTGTCACGTCCGGCGAATGTCACTATTCCAACGCCCGTGGCAATAATATCCGCGTCATATCGCGCACCGAAGTCGATGCCAGAGTGCATGGCAGGCACTTTCGTGATGGGATCAATCCTGCGTCCGAAACCAGACGAGATCCAACCGCTCGACACAGGTCTCCCACCAATCTTGGCTTCCGCTCGCTGTTCGCCGGCACCGAGCACAAGGGAGCGCAACACATGCAATTGCCTCTCTCTCATGGCGAAGAGCGCATCCAATTGTTCAAGGGAACCGACCGTCGCCTTGATCTCCTCCGAGTCTATCGACGGAATCTCGCCTTCCGTCGGAGGTAGACCACCAATTCCACCAATCTTCGAGCGACGCATATCAAAGTCTTGGGCGACGATACCCGCCTCCTCAAACATGCGTTGTCCCATGGACTCAATAGTCTGCAATCCGTCCTGCAATTCCTGCACACGCATCACAACGCCCTCGATTTCATAGTAGGACTCTCTGCGCAGACTATTCAAGGCGACCCGCTGCTCCCGTATTTTCGTCTCCCAAGCATCGAACTTTGAAGCACTCGCCATCGGGCCGTCGTAGTGAACACCTATGGTGTTGAGCGCCATCACAAAGGCCACGACGATGCCCACAGCCAACAGAATGGCAAGATGCATTGCCTTTGGCGTAACGCGCATGGAGAATCGGCGACCATCCGATTCATTGACCAGCAGGATGTACACTGGTTCTCTCAGCAGTCTTGGATACTCTCTCTTGGTCATTCGATCTACTAACGAGCTGCTCACACCGAAACGCCGGACATCAAGTCAGATACAGCATCTGCTCAGCGAAGCACAGCGACTTGACTATCTGACAGATCAGTTGCGGGCCTTCTTGCCTCCTACCATCGCCCAAAGGTGCCGTGTTGCTGGTCATGACGGTAAAATCCTGACGCTTCTTGCCGCAAATTCCTCTGTGGCAACGAGACTCCGTTACATGGAACCGCTTATATTGCCACGATTAAGGCGAATAGGCGACTTTTCCAGCATAGAGAAATGGATGGTCAATTCCTCTGGAATCCCTGAATCAAGGATCTAACGCGGGGAAAACCGTCCAAGCTTCGCATGACCGGAACGCCGACTAGCGACTGAGATAGGCTCTGACATCAGTCCACTTCACTTCTTCGGCGTGCACTTTCCGGGCAGCCGGAGCGAGCGCGGAGCTTCGCGACGCAGAAGCGGTGTTCCTTGGAAACTGAATGGCGGCGCGCCCAGTAATTGGTGCCTCTAGTTTCGAATAATCGCGCGCACCCTTGCTGTCCCTGGGAATGGAATCCATGCCAGTTTCGAACTCGCTTTCCGGACTTGGCACTGTGACGACAATAGTGACTCGCACCGAGCCTTTCATATCATCGTCTATGACCCAACCACTGATCATCTGTGCTGACTCGCGGGCTATTTCGCCGACCGCACTGTTGATGTGACTGTATTCCTGGAGCGTGAGGTCACGACCGGATGTCACATTGACGAGCAAACCGATCGCACCCTTCATATCCACGCTTTCGAGCAGAGGGCTCGACATGGCCGCGGAAACCGAATCCTTGGCGCGATTGGAGTCATTGGCCTCGCCGACACCTATGAGTGCGGTTCCGCCGCCGCGCATGATGCGAGACAGGTCTGCAAAATCCACATTGATTCGACCGGTCTTCATTACCAAGTCGGAGATGCCGCCAACCGCGGTGCACAGCACGTCATCGGCTCGTGCGAACGCATCTTCCATGCGTTGATCGCTATGCGCTTCGCTGAGCTTGTCGTTGCTGATGGTGATGATCGAATCCACCTGGGTCGCGAGCCTCTCAATACCCTCTTCCGCCACCTTGCGCCTCGCTGGCAATTCCCAGCTAAAGGGCTTGGTGACCACCGCGACCGTGAGGATGCCACGGTCACGCGCCAACCTTGCCACCACCGGAGCAGCGCCAGTACCGGTGCCGCCACCCATGCCCGCGGCGATGAACAGCATGTCAACCTGCGAGAGGTGAGATTCGATATCGAGCGCTGATTCCTCGGCGGCAGTCTTACCCACCTCCGGATTGGCACCGGCGCCCAACCCACTTTCTCGCTGCATCCCAAGCGCAAGCGTCGGCACTTGAAGCGTTCCAAGATGTCTGATGTCGGTGTTCAAGGCCAGAAAGCTGACATCGGAGACGCCCTTGGATTGCATGTGGTGAATGGCATTGCCTCCGCCTCCACCGACACCCATCACCTTGATGATGGCCTTCTGCGGTGCGGGCTCTTCCACGACGAAAATATGTGACATGAGAGGTACCTCCTGATTGTCGGTGATCGGCTAGTAGCCGTGCAAAACATCGTTTTTTCGCCCCAGTAGCTGGAATATGCCTGGAA
>CAZNYE010000165.1:0-7042 GCA_964577185.1 uncultured Pseudomonadales bacterium
CTCGATGGTGGTTCGGCAGCCTACGGCTCCGACTCGATTGGAGGCGTGGTCAACTTTGTGACCAAGAAGAACTATCGTGGTATTGAGGCAAAATACCGAAGAGAAGACAGCGTGGCTGGTGCGGATAGTGAATCGCTCAGTTTACTCGGAGGCAATTTCTGGCAGGGAGGCGACGATTTATTCGGCGCTGGTTTTGTGACTGCGGTACTCGGCTACTCGGAGAACGACCCCGTCGACAATCGCAAGGCGGGCTGGACCACCAGAGATTTTCGTGACCAATATGGGCCTGAGTTCGATTTACGAAGCGATGCCTACGGTCAGCCCGGTGTGGTGCGGGATCAGTGCGGTAGCGGACGCTGGGCGACTGCCTGCGGGCCCGCGCGCCAGTTGCCGGACACGCATAGCGGTGTGGACGCGACGGTGGACGACTTTGTGGATTCAAGGGTGCTGGACTATGTTCCCCCGCAAAACGGTTCCGAACGCGAGTCGCAGAAACTCCACCTGTTCATTGAACAGGATACATTGAAGGGCAAACTGAAGCTCTTTAGCGATGTCCTATTCAGCAAGAACGAGGAATATCAAGAGTTTCAAACACTCATCACAAATGTCACTGTCCCTGCCTCGAACGCCTTCAACCCATACGGAAAAGATCTAAAGGTGGGCTATTGGCCGGGCAGGGAAATCGAGGAGTTGGGACTACCTCCTAATTTCACTTCGGCGGAAACGGAGCAGTTCACTGTGAACTACGGATTTGTGTGGAATTTTAATAACTTGCATCGCATCCATGTGACCAGCACTGATTCCAAGAGTGAAAAAAACGCCACTCAGGTTCGCATGGACTCACCGAGCTTCTTGGGCAACAACAATCCCGTCAAGGCGCGATTTGAAGAATTGCTGGCAAGTTCAGATCCAAGCGTCGCCTTGAATTTGTTTGGTGACGGGTCTGTGCAGAGCCCCCACTTCGAGGAACTTGCCACGCATGCCCTTGGACCAAGCGTGGATGAGACCCAGTTCGAAAAATTGGAGATCAAGGCCGAGGGTGAGTTTCATTTCTTGTTGCCGAATGCGATTCACTATGCCTTCGGCGCGGAAATCGCCGAGACTGTGATCACCAGTGAAAGTTACCAGTACGTTGCGGGCGGCATGCTCGACGTGACCTTCAGCGAAGCTGACCGTGTGGGAGTGGAAGAGCCGACGCAGGAACACGATGGCTGGTTTGCCGAATTAGGTATTCCCGTGTTCGAAAAGCAGAAGTGGGCCAATGAACTGCTGATCAATCTTCAAATCCGAGAGGACACCTACTCAGTCGAAGGCGCATTCGGAACGGACGAGAACGGCGAACTCAACCTGCTTGAAGTTGAGAATGGTGATACAACTTATAGGCTGGGTATCCTATACGCCCCGGTTCCGTCCTTGGAATTTCGCTTGTCGCGGGAAGATTCCTACCGAACTCCAAAGTTCGGCGACCTCTTTACCACGCGAAATCCGTTTAATTTCGATTCTCTCTATACAGATCCCTACGCACCCGGCGGACCCAAGTTCGGCCCTATTCCCACCGAGTTCTCAGGTGCCAATTTGGAACTGAATTCCGAAACATCCACCAACTACACCGCAAGCGTGACTTGGGCTCCGGAAGCAGTCCCGGGACTGAAGATATTGCTGAGATGGTCGGAAATAGTCTACGAGGATCAAATTCAGTTTGGCAGCACATTGCTCTTCAATTACCCGGATGTGGCTTTCGCAATTCCGGACCTAGTCGAGCGGGACGCGGCAGGCAATGCGATTCTGATCCGTAACAGGTCGCTGAACATCGCGGAGAAAGTGAGCGAAGTATGGTATTTGGAGGCGAACTATAGGACGAGCACGTCAATCGGGGATTTTTACGCGGATTTGATTTTCCACGACACCGCTGAGGAATACTTTAAGGTTACCCCTACGTCTGAAGCCGTGGACCGGGTTGGCACCGCTGGTGGCACCGATGATTACAGCGTGACTGGCCGTTTATCCTATGTTCGTGACCGCATCAGATTCAATATTGACGCCAAATTCACACCAAGCTACGAAAACGATAACACCGGCATTTGCTTTGAAGTCGTTGGCCGCTGTGAAAGACTTTACATGGACCGTCCCGTGCTCAAAGTGAGCAGTGGTACCGTCGTGAACGCCAATATCTCTTACAGGTTTGATATGGGTCTCACGCTGAAATTTGGTGGACGGAACATCTTTGAAGAGACCTTTCCAACCGTCTACGGCGGTGGCGGTTATGGGTACGACCCGACGCGCTACGACGCGCGCGGCCGTGTCTGGTACTTGGAGGGTGTCTATAGGTGGGGGGACAGGTCTAACGGATAGTGTCAAGCGGGACCAATAGTTACAATATATCCTTATCCCATCGCATCAGGCATCACCATGCGACACACACTCGAAGTCGCGCTTGTGGGGATGGCGCTCTCCCTCTCATCCGTGTCAACAGCCGACGAGATGAGCTTCCCCGACATCTCAAGCGCCGATATCCGGGGCGCACCGAAGCTCGGTCGACCCATGCTCATCATGGGCTCGTCCAAACCAATCCTCACCGAGAAGCACGGTCTTGCGTCGCCAGCGCTCTACGACTGGGATGGAGACGGCCGCAAAGACCTGCTGGTCGGCGAATTCGAAACCAACTCGGGCGATCTTTTCCCGATGCGCGAGGACGGTTCGACCATTCGCGTCTATCTCAACGTCGGCAGCAACGAATCACCCGAGTTCACGGACGATTTCATCTGGGCGCGGGACACGGAAGGCACCATCATGGAGGTGGAGCAGTGGTGCTGCGTCAGCCTCACACCCCTGTTCTACGACCTTGATGCCGATGGCCACTTGGACATGATTACCGGCCAGTACCATCCGGGGGATGTCACTTGGTTTCGTGGCAGCGAGAACGGATTCGAGCCGGGGGTCAAACTTCCCCAGGAAGGTGATCCCGCCTCGAACGGCAATCCCGCATTTGGCAATTACGAAGGCGAACCAGGAGATATAGGCACCTTCGAATATTGGGTCTATTCGACGGCAACCTTTGGTGATCTCGACGATGACGGAGACTATGACTTGATCGTTGGCGGGTCCGGTGGTCTGCGCGTCAGCGAAAATATCGGCGACGCGAAAAATCCAGTTTTCGGAGTGCGCGAACTCCTATTGGATATTCACGGCGAACCCTTGAAGACTCGCCAACTGAGTGAGTGGGAACTTGGTTTCTATGAGCAAGCTGAGGGAGCCCCGGGGCTAGCGCCTGCATCGGGCGACATAAAGACCAACCCCTTGGCCGTGGACTGGGACTCCGATGGTGTGCTCGACCTCATGGTCACCGATAGCTACGTGTCAAACAAGAGTCGTGCCGTCAACTTCTTCCGCGGTGTCAAGACTCCCGAGGGACATAGGTTCGAGCCAGGCATAGAACTCTTGCGGACTGAAAATGGTGCCAAGGCCTTGCCCGGCAGCGGCAACCGTGTCTACGTCGATGACTGGAACGACGACGGCATCCCAGACCTCATCATCGGCGCGAGCGTCGCAACGGTGAATGGCGGCGAGTTTAGCGATGAGCTCTCGTGGGAGTGGGAGAGCGTCAATCGCGTGGAGGCTGCCGGCAAGGACCCCGGGCGCTATCCGCCGCGCGAGCGGCCAACCGAAGAATCCTTGCGCTCAGTCTACTGGCAGGACAGGAGTGAAGAAGAGTTCCAAGAATATGTGCGCTTCAACCAGGAATACTGGGACCAGGAAATCGGCAGACTCTACGAAGAAGGCAAGGAGCACTGGCTGACCATGCGACACCAAGGCCGCGTGTACGTGATGCTGGGCAAAAGGGCCGAGCCCTCGGAGCAAGAGGAGATCACCAAAGAACCCCCGGAAGTGTCCAGCATCGCGCCAGCTCCCACCGCCCTTGCCAATGTCTCTCCCACGCCGCCGGTCAACGTGAGCGTGGACAACGCGGTGGTACTTGACCTTGAAGGGTCGGGACGTATCTCCATCAACTTCGATATGCGGGATGGCTGGTACATCTATGCGCCCACCGGACGCAATGCACGCGAAGGCATGATCGAAACGAGCGCGGATATTCGCCTGCCAACCGGCATCGAACGTGCTGGTAGCATGAGTATACCCATGCACCGATTCAAGGGACTTTTTGAAATCTATTCGGGCCAGGGCGTGAAGTGGTCTCAGGGCATTCAGGCAAATAAAGGCGCGCTGCCGGGCACACATCTCGTCGAAACCGAGGTCACGTACCAGACCTGCAAGGACGACCTCTGCCTGCCACCGCGCAGCGAGCGCCATCGGACCGTCGTGGTCATGCCGGTTTCCGGATAGGTCTTCGACCCGCAGCGAGCGGGAGACTGAAATGAAGCACCTGTGCAACGCGCTCATCGCATTGTGTTTTCTGCTCGCGGGCAGTGCGCCCGCGCAATTGGCGCAAGGGGTGGGAGGAAACGTCGAAGCCAAGATGATCGGCGACCATCTGCTCATTCGCGTCGCGCTGCAAACCGAGGTTTTCTACAAGGACACCCACGTCATAGTGGACTACGCCTCGGACAAGCCTTTCGAGATTTTCCAGAACATCTTCAATGCGGTCGGTTTTGGTGAGAACGAAGCAAGTCTCAAGGTGCTAGGCGACGATTTTCGGCTGGAGATTGCGCGCGAATTCGTTCTGCCCTCCGCTGAATCCACTCTGACCATGGGCTATCTGACCAGTCGCTATTCCAAGGAACTTGAAGACATAGATGTCGCCGCCCTGATCGGCGCGCCGATGCTTGAAAGCCACGCCTTGCGGCTAGACATTGGGGCGGGTGAGCTTTCCCTTTCACCCGCGGGCAGTACCGAGCCATCTGCGTTTATCGAGGGCTATCAAACCGTCGTTTCAGGCATCTCTCAGGTCGATGGCAAAATTCTGATTCCCGTCACCAGGGGCGAACAGTCCACTGCCTTCATGAGTTTCGAAACCGCTGGTTACCACACCAGCATCCGGCCCGAAGCGGCGGAGCGCGCCGGGTGGCCCGAGCCCTTGCGCGGTCTCTACTTCGGTCAGCGGGTACCGGTCGATATCGAGATTTCGGAAATGGCGGCGCTGTTTCCAAGGGACTTGGGTGAGGAGAATCCGGACAATCTGTTCGTCCGTTCTGGTTTAAGCCTATGGTCGGGATATAGATTCCTGCTTGATCCTGCGCGCGGACTGCTGGGAATCACGCCTGTGGTAGACAGCAACTTCACGCAAGCGGATCACGATTTCTATCTCGCCGCGGTCGCCGAAGATCGTGGCGCCTTGAAGACCTACCTCGGCAACTATCCCGAGAGCCGCAATGTCATCGAAGCGGCCGAGCTTCTCTATGAACTCGGTCTCGCCGAGGGTGTGTCTCACGATGAGCAGATGGAGGCGATTCAGATACGTCTGTCACAGACCTTGACGCGCCTGAAGGCCGAGTACCTCGCTGGCGCCGCGCAAAGGCTGTTCTTTTCGGATGAACGCGACAGCCACTCTGAACTCATCATCGCGCTGTGTGAAGAGTTGCTGAAGCACGTGGACAGATCCGCCAATCCGGTGGTGCGCCAAAATGCCCAGCTCATGCTCGGAGACCGATACCTTGATGCCGGAGATGCCATGCAGGCGTGGAAGTACTTCCTATCGGCGGGCTTTAGCGGACATCCGGACAACGAGGGAGTGGTTCGTCACGAACTCGGTCGAGTCTATGAGGCGCTTGGGCGTCACCGACGCGCCTATTCGAACTATGCGCGCGCGGCCGATGAATACACTCCAGCGCCACCTCCGATCAAGGAAAGCGCGAAACAGGCGATGGAGCGCTTGATGCCACGGCTCGAGGAGGATGATCCATTGCTCGAAGAAGGCGCGGACTCGTGACTGATCGAGGACGAGACTTGCGCTCGGAGCTTGATCAGCTCGCAGCCAAGGGTGCAAGAAATCTACGTGGTTTCGCCTTCAAGCAGGCGCTGGAAGCATCCTCTCGACTACTCTTCCCATCGAGTCTTGTCGTCCCCTGCCTGCTTCTGGTCTCTGCGCTGCTTGCGCTGCTGTTGCCGATGCTAGCTTGGCCGCTGTCAATACTCGGGACGCTTATAGGCTTCCTCCTGCTGCCTTTCGCCGCGGTGGCGCTGGGCACTTTGTATCGCTATGCTCAAACAAAGGTTGACAGACGCCTTTCCCTTGCGCGCTTTGATCACGCGCTGGGCTTGAAGGATCGGCTGGTTTCGGCCGATGAGTACCTGGCCCGAGGTGTGCGCGATGATTTCGAACAGGCGGTGATCGAGGATGCGCAACCGGTGCTGGCCAGCGCGTTCGGGGTTCAGCTCAAGTCGCCGCGCATCAGGGCGCCCGCACTCAATGCGGGTGAGTGGCGGCTCGGTGCCTTGTCGGTGCCCTTGCTTATCCTCGGTGTGTGGCTCGTTGGCGTGATTGCGCCACAGGTTCCGCAGGGCGACGTGATTGCGGCACCGGCGGATCTCGTCGCTGATGCCAAGATGCCTGAAAACGTGCCGGAAGAAGAAGCCATTAACCGAAACAACGAAGAAGAGCTTCTCCCACGGCCTCAAACGGCCACCTCATCACAGGAAAAACGCGAGACTCCCGCTGGCGAAGAAACCGGACAATTTACGCGAGGTGCCAAACCACCTCCTTCGAGAAGTTTGAGCGCGACAAGCGAGTCCATGGCGATGAGCCGCGCGCCGAATCCAAGCACTCAGGCGACTGCGGGACCTTCCGGCAAAACTGGCAGCGATGCCAGCCAACGTGAACCAGCCGGGCGAAGACCTGCTGAAGAGAAACGCGAACAGCGGCCTGAACCCGACGAGGAGCCTCAGCCAGCGACTGGTCTGAAGGGAGGCAAGGGGACAAGCACCGGCATGAAGACGGCATCTTCGGAACTTCCTGCCTCCGAGGACAAGTCGCAGACAGATGCACTCGACGCCGATGCCGATACAGATGCCGAGGAAGAGGACGAGGAGCAGGAGGCCGCCTCAGCGACACGCCCGCTGATCAATCAACGCAAGGCCCCGGTCAACC
>CAZNYE010000166.1:0-2343 GCA_964577185.1 uncultured Pseudomonadales bacterium
CGCAATTCACCGGCATCGATTGATGGTCTGAGAGTTACGCACATCGGCATGCTTTCAGCGCCGGATTGCCTAACAACTCTGAAGTCTTCTGCCTGGAGTGTTTCCGGGTCGATGGCATGAGACAGCACGACCGGCATGCCGTCCTTCCCCGATGCTCCCAGGCAGAGGCGATTCGCGACAAATGGCAGCCCGTTGTCCAGTCCAAAGAAGGCTGACAGCAGACGCGGCGGTTGGCCGTTCTCATCCAATCCGACTGAAACCGCCGCCGAGTCTGTCTTCCCCGAACCACTTGCAATAGACGCGACGCACACAACACCCAAAAGCGCCGTCGCGCGCCAAGAATTCAACACGTGAGACGAGGTGAACTTCACCTGAATTCTCTCCTATCAGCCGTAGGGGAGTATCTGTCATTGCGATAGCTTTTATTGTCGTGCTGATTCATATGGCTAGTAGTAGGTTCGTTAAAGCAATGGCGCGACCGCCAGCACCAACTAGGATGATAACTGTGAACTACGAAAGATAGGCGGGTGGGTATCCTTGTTCCTGCATGGTCGAATCGTGACTGTGAAGTTGGCGCAGTAGGTGGGAAATGGGACATCCACAGTGGGATTGGCAGGTGAATTCATCAAGGTTGCTTGCCCGTGCCGGACAATAGAATAGGTACTTCCGTCAGTTGACCCGGCCGAGTCTTCGCGATTGCGTCTCCAATGGATTCTATGTGATGTCGAACCCTCGGCCACGCAGTGGCCAGTAGCACCACAACTGCCAGGTTTCTGTCTTGGAGATTCTGTTGGTAACGAATGTTCTGATCGGTGGTCACCAACACTTGGTAACCGTCTTCTTCCGCCCTGCTGAGCAATTCGCCGTTTTCGAGCAATTCCCAGCCCAGTTCTGCGGACCTGTAGACAATATGTTCAGAGAGGTGGTGCCTTAACGGAGCTGGAGTCCCATGGTCGAACAATATCTTCATAGCTCACGCGGGCAACTTGAGGCTTTCCGCTTCATGCTTGAGGACCGCCTCCACTTGCCAAGCCTCAACCTCAGGGAACCACTCGAGAAACTCCTTCACAGTCGCGCCACTTTCAATATTCTCAAAAAGGGCATAGACGGGCACTCGTGTGCCAGTGAAGGCCCAAGCGCCGCCGATCTTGCGCGGGTTGCTCTCGACGGCGGTGCAATGGCTCCAATCTGTCATGGCTTTTCCTCCATCTGTTCGCACCATCCAGAATCATGTTCCGAGTTGAGCACCACGAATTGTATGCACATCATGCCCGGTTCGGGAAGCGCGAAGCCAACATAAGCCGTTTTGGTCGGTTCTCCTCGGCACCCGCGCGCAAAGCCTGCGCTGCTTGGCCCTGTAGGGTCGTGCGCGACGACTGGCGCGGCTAGGGTGAGGAGAAGTAAGGGACACTCACAGAGAATTAGGCGAGTGGGAGTCCCATTGGCGCCCTTCCACCGAATTCATTTCCGCTTGAGGAACGATATCAATAGTAATACTATTTCTACGTGGCGGCTGGTGTACAGAAAATACTCGCGGAGATGAAGTCGAATCCAAGGGGAATTCGATTTCGTGATCTCAAGAAGGTTTGTGAAGTGTATTTCGGCCCACCACGACAAAGCGCCAGCAGCCATTGTGTTTACAAGACCCCTTGGCAGGGAGACCCTAGAGTCAACATTCAGAGTAGAAGGGGAATGGCCAGAGCTTATCAGGTGAAGCAGGTCTTGCTTGCCATAGAAAAAATGGAGGTGAACCATGATTCATGAATCGGACAAGTACACCTATCGTGTGACGTGGTCCAGCGAAGATGAAGCATTCGTTGGGCTCTGTGCAGAGTTTCCGAGCTTAAGCTGGCTTGCGGACGCACCGGAGGATGCGTTGAAGGGGATTCGCAAGGTTGTTCGGTCTTGCATCAAAGACATGGAACATGGCCGCGAAGACATACCACCGGCAATCGCTACCAAGAACTACAGCGGCAAGTTCGTGGTCCGCGTTCCTCCAGACGTGCATCGCAATCTTGCTATCAAGGCAGCCGAGTCAGGTGTGAGTCTCAACCGAATCGTGACTGTGAAGTTGGCGCAGTAGGACGGGCGGTGCGCTGCGGGCCGGGCATGCCCGGCCCCTACGGAAACTCATCCCCGCTTTGCGTCTACTTCGATTCGTTCGGCGCTGGTGGCATCCTGCCGCAAACCCATGCTTCGCTGATGGCCCAAGGCTGACCTCTTGCCAGCCCTTGCGCCCCTTGCGGAGCAGTGGTCCGCAAGGGGCTCACCGGCTGGCCAGAGGTAAGCCTTGGGCCATCAGCGACGCATGGGTTTGCGGCAGGGTGCCACCGGCACCAAACG
>CAZNYE010000167.1:0-7927 GCA_964577185.1 uncultured Pseudomonadales bacterium
GGGTTGGATGTCTCGGCGAAATTCAATTGGGACACGCACCTTGGGTTGCTGTCAGCCTGGGGCGAGGCGAGCTGGCTGTTCGCCTACGATGTCACCAACGCTGGTGACAAGGTGGACGCGCTTGGGTTACTCAATCGCGCCAATGTGGGTGCGCCAAATCAAGAACTCAAGGCTTCCCTTGGCGTGACACTGTCACGAGGGCGCTTGAACCTTTCGGCGCTCCTGCGTCATGTGGGCGACTACAAGGACGACGCTGGTGGTTCCATAGACAGCTTCTCCACGCTTGATCTTTCTTCCCGGTGGTCCTTCGCCGGCCTCTTTGGTGGCAGCGCCGACACTTGGACCGCCCTGGGTGTGGCCAATCTATTGGACGAGGACCCACCCAATGTAGCGGTCGCCGGGAGTTACGACCCGCGGTCGGCAGACCCGCGAGGCAGGCGTGTATTCCTGTCAATCGGAGCGAGTATCAATTGAATTCCTCAAGCGGATTCGATTAAGCAAGTCAAGGTCTCCCGCCCACGAATGTAGTTGAACGGGGTGTTGGCTGGATTTCGGTTCACCAAGTCTCGGATGACCAGGAGTTATCGGCGCGAAGACGATTCTGAAGGGAGCGTTTCGGCAGTGCGTACGGTAGAGATTTTAGATTTCGAAGCCTCCTGAGATTCTATCGGCCGAGGACGGTGTCGATACCGGCAAGCAGCAAATCGAGCTTGGCTGACGAAATATGTCCCGTGCGTTCTTCGCGAAGCAACCGGTCAAGCGCGACGGTCTGCGTCGCGTTCGCGACGGAATCTTTCGCCAGCCCCGTCATCGCGGCGGTCAACAGCACATTTCCCGGCGTGTCCGCCCACCGCAGATTGCTGGTCAGCGGGACGCAGACCGCCGTGGCCAGGCGGCTCCTGTTTAGCGCGTCGCCTCGGACGACGATGACCGGCCGACGGAAGCCAAGCCCTGAACCCGTTGGCGCCGGCAGGTCTGCCCGGCACACATCGCTTTGGGAGATCACCATTCGGTGTCGGTGAGGACGCGCCTGCCGACGGCGGCGAGGAAGGCGTCATTCTTCCCTCCGACCTCGTCGCATACCCGGTTCATTGCGTCGGTGATCTCGTCTTGCGTATGGCGTGCGAGATACTCGTCGAGCGCGGCGAGCCCTTGATCCGGCACCCTGACGTTGACATGCTCCGTGGACACTGTGCCCTGCATTTACGTGACCCCAATGGCGACTGTTTTCTCGAATAGCATACCCGAGCCGATCACCAATAATGGGCGCGTAAAGTTGCCGTGAAGGATAAAATCTGCGTATGAAACAATCGACTACCACAGGAATCTCTTGCCCATGACCAGGCGGAAGGCGCTTGCGCTCATCTCAGGCGGTTTGGATTCCATGCTCGCCGCCAAGGTGGTGATGGAACAGGATGTGGATGTGCAGGGACTTAATTTCTTCACTGGCTTCTGCGTGGAGGGACATACTTCGGCCATACGTGAGCGGCACAGGGTGAAGCCGAAGCGCAACAACGCGCTATGGAGTGCAGAACAGCTTGGCATACCCTTGCACATCATCGACATCTCCGCCGAATACAAGGACATAGTGCTGAATCCGAAGCACGGCTATGGTCAGCACCTCAATCCCTGCCTCGACTGCAAGATCTTCATGGTCAATCAAGCCAGTGCCTGGGGTTACGCCGAAGAGAAGGGGTTCGATTTCATCATCACGGGCGAGGTGATTGGACAGAGACCCAAGTCGCAGCGACGCGAGACCATGCCAGTGATTGCGCGTGAATCTGGTGTTGGAGACCGGCTCCTGCGACCCTTATGCGCACTGAATATTGAGCCGACGCTGCCGGAGCGCGAAGGCTGGGTAGATCGGTCGCGACTCTTTGGATTTCATGGCAGAGACCGCAAGCCGCAAATCGAACTCGCCAAGCACTATGGTTTCGAGGACTATTCGCAACCTGCTGGAGGCTGTTGCTTCCTGACCGATAAGCACTATTCCGCCAAGCTCGCCGATCTTTGGGATTCGCGTGGTCTAAGAGACTATGAACTCGATGACATCATGCTGCTCAAGGTGGGTAGGCATATGCGGCCAGATCCAGGATTCAAGCTGATCATTGGAAGAGAACAGGGTGAGAACCGCTATTTGCAGGGCTACAGAAAGCGTTTCTTGAGCTTGACCATGGAGTCGCACGAGGGTCCGTTCGCTCTGATCGATGGCTCGCCGGGCGAGGAGGATCTCCAATTGGCGGCGCGCATCGTGGGTCGCTATAGTCAGGGTCGGGATGCATCTTGGGTGCAATTGAGGGCGACTTGGCCCGATGATCGCTCGCGAGTCCTGCGCGTCCGCCCACTTGCGCCGCCCGATGTCTTGGATGCTTGGCATGTCTAGCTTCCATCAGCTTGATACCCGCGGACTGCTCTGCCCGATTCCAGTCATTCGCGCTCAGGAGGCGGTGTCGCAACTGCCAGCAGGTGCCTTGGTGCAGCTCGTGGCGACGGATCCAGGTGTCTTGTACGATGTGCCTGCTTGGTGCCGCGTTCATGGGCATGAGGTGCTGGCCTCCAAGAGTTTGGATGACGAATTTCTTATAGAGTTCAAGATCAGAAACGGAAATTAAGTTTCCCAATCAATCTGGGCTTGCTATGATGCTAAGCATGTGCTCGCGTCTCTCTCTTCTCCTTCTGTCTGCGGTGTGTCTGACCGCTACTCATGCTGAAACTGAGTCAGCCTATGCCTATTACATTGAACGCACAGATACAGGTGGAGTGCGACTCACGGACCGACCGAGCGCCGAGCATGCCGAGCTTCAATGGGTCAGGGCACCAGTAACTTTTTCGCCTGGGGAAGTGGAGATTGAGGACAACTCAACCTCGGAACCTTATGTGCGTATCGCCTCACCGATAGAAAGTGAGGCGGTTCGGAGCAACGCAGGCAAGCTCGTGGTACAGGCAGAATTTCCGCCCGTGGAATCGGATGATGTCTCCTGCGAACTCATGCTCGACGGACAATGGGTGGCCACGAGCAAGGCGGGCACGTTCTTACTCGAAAACCTTGACAGGGGCCCGCATCGGCTGAAGGCTCGCCTGAAAGATGCCCAAGAGAAGGTACTCGCCGTGAGTGAGGAGGTGAACTTTCACCTTTTGAGGTACGCGATTCCTCGCGACTGACCATAGCTTCAGCATTCTAACTGATGCACCAATTTGGGGCATCAGTCGCCCACATGACATAAAATAAGCCCGCATCCAACGCATATTGAAGGCCGATGCGCCCGAAAGTTGGTGCGCTGATTGCTAACAACACTATCACCGGCGGGCGCATAGCCTTGAAGATTCCAGATAACAACAACTTGCCTATTGGAATGTTCGCAGACACTGTGATCGATCAAATGAGGACACCGCTCATCGTCCTCGACGAAAGCTGGTGCATCCTGTATGTGAACCAGGCGGCGGAACAGTTCGTTTCCAATACTCGTCATCATATTTGCGGTCATTCAATTTTTGACTGGATTCAAGTTGAGGAAACCTCCTTTCGATCACAACTTGAACAGGCATTTGCGGGGAGTCCACTGTTTCATCGACGGGCGAGTTTGAGCGTCGGAGGCAGTAGGCGGGTGGTCAGCGACTATTCCATCACCACCTACGAGCAAGCGTCTACCCAGTATCTTTTGCTTGAGATTCTGCCCTTTGATCGATTCGCGCGTATAGAACGGAGCAACGAGCGGCGCAGCCGCACCGAACAGATGCACGAGCTAGCGAGGGGTGTGGCGCACGAAATCAAGAACCCCCTGGGGGGGATTCTTGGATCAGCGCAACTTCTTGAGCGTGAACTTAATTCTCATGAGCAGCGGGATTATACCGGGATCATTATCGACGAGGTGCAACGACTCGGGCGCATGGTGGACCAGATGCTGCTTCCAGGAAGCCTGCCCGAGTTCGAGCAGACAAACATACACGAAGTGTTGGAACACAGTCTTCGCATAGTTGGGCTGGCGGACTACGAAGGCGTGGATTTCCGTCGCGACTATGATCCAAGCCTGCCCAGCATTCGAGCTGATCGAGAGATGCTCATCCAGGCCGTGTTGAATATATTCCGCAACGCCATGGAGGCGGTGGGCAGTTCCATGGCGCCGCGGATATGTGTCAAGACCTGCATCACACCCAAGCTGACCATCGATTCACGCATGCATCGGCAGGTCATCAGTATTCTCATCCAAGACAACGGTTGTGGCATTCCTCCCGAGCTTCATGACTCCTTGTTCCTGCCGCTCACCAAGGGCCATAACGGAGGCACTGGCCTCGGCCTATCCATCGCCCATCATGTGGTGTCCATTCATGGCGGCATGATCGAGTTTCGTAGCTCGCCTGGAGATACCTGTTTCACGCTGCACCTGCCCCTGACCGAGACCTGCTAGCCATGTCTCGTGATACTGTCTGGATTATTGAGGACGACGCCTCCATACGCAAGGTGCTACACCGCGCAATGTCCCAGGAGCAATTGGACACAAGGGTGTTTTCAAACGCCGAGTCGGCGCTCAATGCCCTAGAGATTGAAGCGCCCGATGTGATACTCAGCGACTTGAGACTGCCCGGCATGGATGGGCAGCGCATGTTGCGCGAGACACACCGGCTCTATCCCGACTTGCCGGTGGTGATCATGACGGCCTATTCGGATCTGAAGAGCGCGGTCACCTCCTACCAGTCCGGTGCCTTTGAGTATCTGCCTAAACCATTCGACCTCGATCAGGCGATTGCCACCGTGAAGCGCGCCATAGAGTTGGGGCGTGCCAGCAAGGCAGAGCCTTCAATCGAATCTGCGCCGGCTTCCGATGCCTCGTTGGTTGGCATCATCGGACAGGCACCTGCCATGCAACAGGTGTTTCGTGCAATTGGTCGCCTTTCGCACTCAAACGTCACAGTGCTGATCACAGGAGAGTCTGGTACGGGCAAGGAGCTCGTCGCGCGCGCATTGCACACCTATAGCCCGAGGTCTGGCGGGCCCTTCGTCGCGCTCAACATGGCGGCGATTCCCAAAGAACTCGTGGAGGCGGAGCTATTTGGGCATGAACGCGGTGCCTTTACCGGAGCCAGCCAAAGGCGAGTAGGGAGATTTGAGCAGGCGCATCGAGGAACCCTGTTTCTCGATGAGATAGGCGACATGCAGCCAGAGAGCCAAACGCGGCTCCTGCGGGTGCTCTCCGAGGGTGAGTTTCATCGTGTCGGGGGCAGCGACCCCATTCAAGTGGATCTGCGCGTCATTGCCGCGAGTCACCAGGATCTTGAGAGCCTCGTAGAGACGGGGCAGTTTCGCGAAGACCTGTTTCATCGCCTGAACGTGATTCGATTGCGTCTTCCACGCTTGTCTGAACGCGCGGAAGACATCCCCGAACTGGCACGACACTTCTTGAGCAAGGCTTCCGAAGAACTTGACGTGGAGACCAAGGCACTCACGCCCGAAACTGCCCGTTACCTGCAAGGATGCTCCTGGAACGGCAACGTGCGGCAACTCGAAAACCTGTGTCGATGGCTGACCGTGATGGCAACTGGGCGAGAGATACACGTACAAGACTTGCCACCGGAAATGGTCAGTGGACGGGTATCGGACAAGACTATTCAGTGGGATCACTCGCTGCGCACATGGCTACGACGACTCATGGCGGGCAAGAACGGCAAGGTGCTCGATCAGGCCACGCCACTTTTCGAGCGTGCGGTCATAGAGACCGCCCTTGAGCACACCCAAGGGAGACGGGGACAGGCGGCTGAAGTTTTGGGATGGGGTCGAAACACCTTGACGCGAAAGATCAAGGAATTGGGAATGGAAGACGACCTAGACGCTCTACATGAAGCATCCGCTGACTAGCAAAGAAGTCCATTTCCATATTGCGCTTCTCGCGCCCGAGATTCCTCCCAACACAGGCGCCATCATTCGACTATGCGCTAACACCGGGTCAGCGCTGCATCTCATCGAACCCCTGGGTTTTGATCTTTCCGACAGATCCTTGAAGCGAGCTGGCCTTGACTACCACGACCTCGCGACCGTACAGGTGCACAAAGACTTGGGTGCCTGTCTAGACAGACTCGCTGGCCAGCGTGTGTTTGCGTTTTCCAAACGCTGTGTCCGCCTCTATACCGAAACGCGGTTTCGGCTCGGAGATGTACTGCTCTTCGGCGGCGAATCGGCTGGACTACCACAAGAGGTGATTGACTCTGTTCCGCAAGAAAGGCGTCTCGTCATTCCAATGGCCGGAGGCCGCAGCCTCAATCTCGCCAATTCGGTGAGCATCGCCGTCTATGAGGCTTGGAGACAGGTGGGGTTCGTCAATTCAGCAAGGCCTTTGGTATCCCGCGGTTAGAAAAACTGCCGGTAATGCGATAACGAAGATCGATGGGGCGCACGATCAAGTTGTTGGTGCACGTTCGAACGGAGTTTTCACTGCGTTTCTTGGGTATTGGGATTTTGAGGTCGAGGCCTGCTAGGCGGTTGCGTTGATGGCGGCGCCTGTAAGACTCCAAGAACTGATTCTTGCGAATCATGAACAAAAGGAATATGGTATGGCAATAACGCAAATATGGGATCACCGTATGAAAACGACCATAGAGCTTCCGGACGAGTTGCTTGAGCAGATCAAGCGCGTGGCTAGGCAGGAAGGCGCTTCACTTCGGCGATTGTTTGAAGAAGGATTGCATCGAGTCCTTCACGCCCGCCGAAAAGTGGAGCGCCGTCAATTGAACATTCCAAGCTATGGAGGCAGCGGGCTTACTCAAGAGTTTGAGGGCGCCGACTGGAACAAAATCAGAGACACTATCTATAGCGAGCACGGTGCGTGATTGCCATTGACACCAACCTCCTCGTGTACGCGCATCGTCCCGAAATGCCGTTCTATGAGCGCACACGGCAGGTGCTGAACGACGCAATAGGTGGAGCCGAGCCTATGTGTGTTCCTTGGCCATGCGTTCACGAGTTTCTCGGTGTGGTCTCCAACCCTAGAATATTCAAGGAGCCCACTCCCATCGATCTGGCACTGGAGGTCATTGGACATATCCTCGAGAATACAACCGGTGGATTCTTAGCCGAAGGCGACGGCTACCTGACCACGCTTGAGCGGACCGCCCGACCAGCGCGCCTGCAGGGGGCAGTAGTCCACGATGCCAGAATCGCCGCTCTTTGTCTGTATCACGGAGTTCGTGTGCTTTGGTCTGCGGACCGTGATTTCTCGCGCTTTCCGAATCTAGCGGTGGTCAATCCTCTGGTGACTACGTAGAATTTGTTGAGCGATTGATCCTCAATATGTCTGACACATGGTAGCGAGTTTCTTTGCTCCCTTTGCGACCAACGTTTTCGACTTTTGCCACTGGAACAGGACCGACGGTGCGAGTAACTCGGCAGGTGTCGTAATCGACAAACACAATCAGTAAATCGTCGGCCAACTCAAGCGATGATTCGGACAGAGTGATATAGGTGCCGGAATCCGAGTGGGCACCAGATTTCTTTGACTTGACCTGCAGGGTGCGTCCATTGGGTAGTGTGCCATCGAATCCGTTTGTACCCTTCTCTGCCTTCTTCATGCCTGGGCGATCTTCGTCCCAGATTTCGGCAACAGCAGTAGTTGTTGAGCCATCATATTCCTTCAGCAGATGATGGGCCCTCTCAATTTCTCTTAGTCGATCTGATCTCACGGTCTTCTCTTAGCAGCAAGAGCAGTCACCCTATGCGAGATTTACTCTAGGAGTCCAGCCCCCCTTTTTGACCGACCAAGACGCAGTTGGGCGACTCCTGCCACACGCATTCGGCGCGAAAGCCGGCCTCGCGCATGATTTCGAGTTCGGCCTCAAGGGGGAAATAGGTGTCCTCTTCCGAACACTCGGCAAAGTGCTCGAATGCGCGTGCCCGCCTTATGCCATGGGCGACCAGATGATCTGCCCAACGGTCGTAGGT
>CAZNYE010000168.1:0-4549 GCA_964577185.1 uncultured Pseudomonadales bacterium
GATCTGGCCGATCACGCACGCGCCCTCAGTACCTCTACGATGGGTGCCGAGCGAGCCCTGATGGCAGGGACGGTACCCACAACCAAACCTAATCCAATCGCGGTGGCCAATCCGAGAAAGACGCTCAGAGTATCAAGCGAAAATGTTCCAAAAGTCTGCAGCACAGGCGAAACTAACCTGAGCAGCGCATAGGAGAGAAATAGGCCAACCACCCCGCCGCCAAGGGTCAGAATCAAGGACTCATACAAGAGCATGCGCGCCACCTGACCATCATTAAAGCCAAGCGCCTTCAATACACCGAGATCGCGCAGGCGCTCCCGGAAGGCCTGGAACATGGTGTTGCCAACGAGTAGGAGAATGCTGAAAAACACGGCGGCTAGGATCATGGTCACCATGAGTCCTATGTTGCCGATCTGCTTTGCGAATTGGGCGTTCCATTCTTTTTCGGTCATGGTGCGTGTTGGGTCGCGCGAATTCTCAAAGCGGGCATCAATGGCACTCGCCACCTCGGCAGCTACGTCAGGATTCTCAACGCGCACCATGACCCAGCCCATCATTCCTTTGCTGTGTTGCTTGGCTTCCTCGAAAAAATCATGGTGAATATAGAAGTCATCAGGATAGGCGCTTGCTTCGTCCGAGACATCGTAGATACCAACAAGCTCGAACTCCCAGAGCAAGGAGCCATCCATCTTCGGGTAGATGTCCGCAACTATCGGGATCACATCACCAATTCGCCAACCAAATCGCTCCGCAGTGCTGCGTCTGGCAACGGCTCCGGTACGTGTGTTTTCAAAGGTCTCGAGCTGCTCAGGTGAGATCCGGAATTCGGGATACAAGTCAAAATACTCCAGAGGCTTGACCGGAATCTTCGGAAAGGCAAGCCCTAGTTCCCGCCCTTGATACGTGTAGGTACCGCCAAACCAATCCGCATGCGCGGCAGCTTCAACTCCCGGAACGCTACGCACCTGATTCATGTGGCTCACCGGCAGCGGATCGATCATCGAGTACTTCGGGGAAACCACGAGCCTATCAATACCCGATAGACTCGGCGGCGAAGTGAACGCCGTCCCAACGCTACGCAAGAGTCCAAAAAGTAAGAAGCAGACAACGATGGAAAGGAAAGTGAGCCAAGTCCGCACCGGTTTGCGGCCTAGGTTGGCGATGAGAAAACCAAGACGTGTCATGCCGCCTCCCGAGTAAATTGTCCCTTGTCAAGATGCAGGCACTCGTGGGCGTGCTTCGCGGCTTCCGGATCATGGGTCACCATGACAATTGTCTTGCCGTGGCGGCTATTCAAGATTTCCAGCAGGTCGAGTATTTGATTGGCCGCGGTTCGGTCCAGGTCGCCAGTTGGCTCATCACACACGAGTATGCGTTGATCGGCGACCAACGCGCGGGCGATGGCCACCCGCTGCAACTGCCCTCCAGAAAGCTCCGCCGGTTTGTGCTTGGCACGATCAGCCAAACCGACCACTTCAAGCGCCGTCAATGCACGTTCACGCCGCTCCTTTCGCGACAGTTTGGTGAGCAGCAGCGGCAATTCCACATTGCGCTCGGCGGTCAGCACGTCCATGAGGTTGTAAAACTGGAACACGAAACCGATGTTGTGGGAGCGCCACTTCGCGAGCGCGTTTCCCTTCAGCTTCGCTATCTCGGCGCCGCACACCCGAATCGAACCCTTGGTAGGCCGGTCGAGTCCCCCGACCATATTGAGCAGCGTCGTCTTTCCGGAACCCGACGGACCCATGAGCGCGAGATACCCGCCTTCCTGAACATTCAAATACACGTCGGAGAGCACGTGGATAGGCTCACCACCGCGCCGGTAGGTCTTGGTTAAGTTCTTGATTTCAATGATGCGTTTCATGGGAGATTGTTACCTTCACTCTCTGATTCTTATAGTTTCCTTTTGTCTCCCTACCCTTTCAGATCACATTTTCGCTCATCAGGAGCCCTCTGCAAGCGTCACTTCGACCGTGCCGCCGCCGCGGGCTGCTTCCTTGAGGACATCCGGTGGGGTCAGTACGACCAGGTCGCCCACCGACAGACCAGAGATGACTTCCGTTCTTGATGCGCGAGTCTGCCCCGACTCAACGTCTACCCGCTGCGCCAATCCATCCCGATAACGCAGAACAAAGCTTGCGCCGCCATCCCGCAGCAAGGCACTCGCTGGCATCGTCAAGCGAGGTTCAGTCGCGGCATCATTCGCCACCGTCCGCGCAGAGGACTCCTCCAAAAACGCGACACGAACCCCCATATCGGGCAGCACACGCTCATCGCGGTCGAGAAAGCCTACGCGGACTCGCACTGTCGCCTTGCTCCGGTCCGCGGTCGGCACTATGGCGATTGTCTCGGCACTATAGCGATCATCCGGCCACGCATTCAGGATCACCTCGACCGGCTGCCCGGGTTCAATTCGATTAATGTAGGCCTCGTTCACATCCACTTCGACCTCGAGGGAAGCCATGTCAACAATGGTGCATATGCCTGTGCGAGTGAAGCCGCCGCCCGCGGATACGGGAGAAATCATCTCCCCAGGTTGAGCGGTCTTGGCCACCACCACGCCGTCGAAGGGTGCGCGAATGACCATATCGGCAAGATACCGCTCTTGAATCTCAAGCTCGCGCTCCGCGACCACTATCTCTTCCAGGGTTCGCTCGCGCCTCGCTTGCAATGCATCCAAGTTCAATCGAGCTTGGTCAAATTCAGATGCACTTACCAGTCCCCTATCCACAAGGGCGGTGATACGTTCAAGGTCGAGCTTCGCCTGCTCGATATTGACGTCGATTTCGCGAATCGCGGCGCGCCCGGCCCCAAGACGCGACTCGGAAAGTTGGTACTGTGCACGCGAAATATCATCTTCGAGACGCGCCAGGAGATCCCCCTGCTTTACGCGCATTCCTTCCTCGATCAGTACTTCGACGACCTTTCCAGTCACCTCGGAACTCACCGTCGCCATGCGTCGCGCGACGACGTATCCAGAGGCATCGAGCACGCTTGGCCCGGCGGCCGCACCGCCTGTCATGCGCACAGTCTCGACGCGAACTTCAATGGCATCTTCGGACCCTCCGAAGTCAACAAGGAAGTACACAAAGGCACCGCCACCGATTACGGCGATCAGAATCAACCACAAGAGAGGGCGCCTGAGACGACCAGACGGTTCGGGATTCGATCGATCGATTCGCAATCGATCCAGCTTGAGTGAACTATCCGAGGCGTCTTCGTTCGACTCCATCCGACTTCGCGAATTCTCGTGCGATACCTCCAAAGTGAGGTTCCGAGTTTACCGCAATCCATATCGGTGAGAGTCGATCCCGCGCCCTTGTGATGCCCAATGGAACACACGGACTAGTCCGGTCTTGCTGGTCCAAACCTTGGAATTACATTCTCGCCAGAGTCAATCTGCATTCGAGAAGTGGCAATGCGATTTTGTTTTCGATTCACCAGCAATTCTCATAGATTCTTGCATCTAATAGCAAAAACTTGCAGTCTGCAGGTTCACGCGCGTAGAAACCAATGCCGGACAAGAAGTCCACAACCTTCCTGATTGCGCTGTCCCTTGCTGTATGTCCCTTGAGCTATTCTCAAATGGTTGGCGAACCAGACGGCGATACTTATCGGTTTGTTGAACACGTCGCCTCCGAATACGTCTCGGCGACTGTTACAGGAAGGGTGCGCGGTGAATCTGCGAGCCGCGAATATCGCAGTGATTCGCTCAAAACCGTAACTAACGGTGTGAAGAGTCTTCTTCGATCTCGAGATTCATTGGGCTCTCGGCTTCGACCGATTGTGGAGCGCGAGGTGGGGTCTTGGTCGATCCGGGGACTTGGAGGGGTTCTATTGCGAAACTGGTATTTCCGCGTTTCTGGGCCGATCAGCATCGTCCTCACCGCTAAAGGCGGGCAAGTGGATGCATCGGTCGGAGGGTTTTCCATCAACACTTCCTTTAAGCTCAAACAATCCGACCTGGCTTACCTGAAAGTCAATGTCCGCACAAACACGATCTGGCTGGATGGCTATTACGACCCCTTTTCGGGCATTATTTCGCAAGTGTCTCTGTCTCCTAGCGCGAACATTGAGATTGATGTCGATGTTGAGGGACTGGCAGGCAGACTTCTTAGTCTCTGGCAGAGATTTCAAGGCATCGACTTTGGAGAGGAAATCGCTGATTCTGGTTACTCACTTATATTCGACGTACTTGAAGTCAGATTTCTTAGAGACGGCAGGTTCTTGGGACGCACGCAACGCGCTGGATCTGGTCGCAACAACCAACGATTCTCATTTTGGTGCCTGACCTCAACCATACAGGACTTCAGGCGAAAGAACTGGTACGAATTGGGAAGTAAACACGGCTTGTGTATTCCGAAACCTGATGTCAGTCGGCAAAATGAGAATCGCAGGGCCACAACACAACCACAACACAACACAAATACTTGATCTATCAAGGATGCCATGAGGCCCTATGCTCTTGGTGAGAGTTCCGTCCGAAAATCTGTCACGAATGGAGCAACTGCCAAGTAATGTGATCGGCAGGGTTTGAACACTTCGTCCC
>CAZNYE010000169.1:0-6339 GCA_964577185.1 uncultured Pseudomonadales bacterium
CGATTTCTTCAATAGATTCAGAATCATCGCTTGTGGCACCCTGTTCGGCTTGCGCCGAAGCTGAAAGCACAAGTATCAAAATGGCGAAAACGGCCCCTTCGCCACGGGGTGTATGGTCCTTTGTTCTCATCTCTAGCTTCCCTTATAGTGTTCAAAGATTTCCGAAACGAGGCTTCGGAAGCTGACGATAGGGTTGTGCGCCCATGGAGGCGCGACGCTAGACGATAGGCGGGGAGCGTGCGCGAACTGGTAGAAAACTAAGGGAGGGGGCGATCGGAACATCGGCCGCGACCGAGGTGCTCATGGTCGTTTCCGGTACGGCGAATAAGGATGCCACAGGCATGTTCCATTCCACCTTTTCGGCATGAACGCATGGGCAACCAAGCGAATCAGACAATTCACTGTGCTCATGGCCCATGGCACTACCCTGCAGCGCAAATACGGCACCGATCAGCAGCATCAGCGCATATCTCGACAGTAGACTGGAGGCCTTCATTCCCAGTGTGGTCCCTGAGCCATCAGGAATTCATGTGCTTGTTCATTATAACCCCACCGAGTGGGAGGAGTTTCCAACGCTCAGCCTTGCCGAAGAACCGTTACCCCGGTTCGCAACTCGCTTCGCTAGACTCTTCTTTCGTGTTCGCTGCGATGGCTTATACTGATTTGAGCAAAACGTTTCGGAGCGTGCGTGGAAACATGAACCTTCGCCTGGTTGCTGCGGCACTTGGACAGCTATTTGGATGCGCGCTGTTCGTTCTTGTGTCGGCGACGACTCAAGCATCGAACAAGGCGCTCATTGTCGAATTCGTAAATGAGGCGGTCGATGCGCACCCTCTGATGGCTGAAGCGCGGGCGCGTACACAGGCCATGCGCGAACTTGCCATGGCGGCTGCGCGATCATTCGAGAATCCAGAGATTGAGATAGAGGCGGAGGAATCGGAAGAAACCCTTTGGGGTATCGGAATTGCCAAGACCTTTGATTTGAGCCGGGAAAGGTCGGCGCGCGAAGTGGTCGCGCTGCATGAACGAATGGCCAGTGAGGCCGATTTCGACCACGTTCGACTGAATCTCGCGAAGGAACTCATCCAAGGGCTTGGGAATTATCAGACGTCTCGGTCCAGAGTCAGTCTGTCTGAGAGACGGAACCTGGCGATGACCGAGTTTGCCAATCTTGCCGAACGCCGTCACTCGACGGGCGACTTGAGTCTCATCGAATTGGATCTTGCCTTACTCGCGGAGGCGCATGCACGTATGAACCACGCAACTGTTTCCGTGCAACTCGCGCAGGCGCGCGAGGAGCTTCGCAGTCAAACGAGCACGCGGCAATTGGAAAATCAGTGGCCAATGATGAAATTGGAGTTTCCAGAGCCTCAAGGAGACGAAGCCTTGATGAGTCTGTTGCAGGAGTTGCCCGAAGTAAGGAGGGCCATGCGTAGGGTGGATGCGGCACGCGCGGTCGCAGAGCTGAAGCGTCGCGAACGTCGGCCCGATCCAAGGCTTGGATTCCTTGCCGGAAAGGAAGGCGAGGAGCGGCTTGTTGGATTGAATTTCTCTCTTGAATTGCCGATTCTGAATACAGGGCATCACGAGCTCTTGGCGGCAGATGCCGAGCTTGCGGCCTCGCAAGCTGCCGCGGATGATGTCGTCCGACGTGCCCGCGCACGCTTCACGGCGGCTACCCAAGTCTACGGAGTGACGCTTACGGTATGGAATGAATGGTCTGGCCTGGGGAGAATGAGCCTTGATCGAAATGCCGAGATTCTAGCTCGCCTGTGGAATGCAGGAGAGATATCCACTTCTGAATATCTTTTACAAATGGAGCATGTCTTAGACTTGGAAGAGCGTGCCTTGGAACTCGAGAACGCTGTTCGGATGTCTTGGCTCGATTGGCTGGCGGCATCAGGTCGACTTGGTTCCTGGCTATCGGAACACGACGAGCGGTGAAAGGAAGCGCCAAGTGATCCAAGAGAAAAGGATGTTCCGATGAGTAGCATTCGCGGGAAGCTGCTGTTGGCAATGTGCTTCGCCGCCAGCGCCCTAGCTGTCGCCAGCGAGTCGGAAGAGCACGCCGAGGAAGCAGAATTCGTATTGTTAACCAGTGAAGAGCGATTGGCCGCCGGCATAGAAACGCAGCGGGTCATGAAAAGGGCATTGGAGAAGTTCGCGCGTCTGCCCGCACAAGTGACTATCAATCAGTATCGCTCCGCCCGCGTGGCCCCGCGCGTCGTAGCCCAGGTGACGGCGAGGCACGCGCGACTCGGAGACGAAGTCGAGGCCGGTCAGCGATTGGTCACTCTGTCGAGCGTGGAATTGGCCGAGGCGCAAGCGAGACTGATCATCGCTGACCTTGAATGGCGTCTGGTGTCGCAATTGGGGAAGGAGGCGGTCTCCTCGCGCAGGTACACCGAGGCCAGAGTGACCCGGCAACAGGCAATGGCGCGCGTGATTGCCTACGGCATGAACCAAAGTGAAGTGACCACACTGGTGGAGTCTGGGGATGTGGGGTCGGCGGTGGGTTCCTTCGATCTCCTCGCTCCTCAGGCCGGTATCATCTTTGACGACGACTTCCGCCTCGGTGAAGTCATTGAGGCGGGTCGTGTGATATTTGACATAGTCGATGAGTCAAGCATGTGGGTGGATGCCCGCACAGCGAGTGGGCGCGTGCCCGAAGTTGAGTCTGGCACACCCGTCCGCGTCCTGGCCGACGGGAAGTGGCTGCCGGGGACGATCATCGGTGCTCAGCATCGGGTGGACGAAGCCACACGCACGCAAGGACTACGGGTGGAAGTGGAGAACACGCAGCACCAGCTACACGCTGGACAATTTGCGGAAGTTGAGTTGAGCACGGGTGTAGGGGCGACCGCCCCGGTAGTGCCAAGCCAGGCAGTGACGCTCATTCGAGGAGTTCCTTCAGTCTTTGTGCTTGGACATGGCGGGGAGTTCCACCCGCGGTCAATCCTTGCGGGAGATACCACACCTGAATGGACCGCCGTTGAGGATGGTGTGGAAATCGGAGAGCAAGTTGTGGTCGCCGGTGTTTTTCATCTCAAGTCGCTGTTGCTCAAATCCACGCTTGGGGAGGGGCACGCACATTGAGTTGTAAACTTGAGTTGTGAACTATTGTGAACCGTTGTGAACTGTCGTGCTGAAGGCACTTGTTGACGCGGCACTCGGCTACAGGTTCCTTGTACTGGTAGCATTTGGGGCGATCGCGCTATTGGGCTGGCGGGCGGTGCTGACCGTGCCGATCGATGCGTTCCCCGATGTCACGCCGAACCAGGTCAACATTTATACAGAGTCTCCGGGCCTCGCCTCCGAAGATGTGGAGCAACTCCTGACCTTCCCTATCGAGTCGGGGCTTGCGGGCCTGCCGGGGGTGATAGAGATTCGTTCCGTCAGCCTGTTCGGTCTCTCCTACGTGTCCATCTATTTTGTCGAAGACATGGACATTTATTTCGCAAGGCGGCTGGTGATGGAGCGCCTGCAGGAGGTGAGTGAGCGATTGCCGCAGGGGTACGGCACTCCAGAGATGGGTCCCAACACATCGGGCCTAAGCCAAGTGTTCTGGTACACGCTTGAACGCACCGATGAGCATCTCAGTCAAGCGATTACCGACCTGGATTTGCGCACACTTCACGATTGGACTGTTCGGCTTATTCTCCGTACCGCGCCCGGCGTCGATGATGTCACCTCATGGGGCGGACAAGAACGCCAATTCCAGGTTGTGATCGATCCTCTGCAGCTGCTTGCCTACGAACTCACTCTGAAGGATGTGATCAATGCCATACAAGCCAACAATGCTCAAGTCGGCGGCCAATACATCAACGTCGGCAAGGAACACTATGTGGTGAGAGGTCTCGGACTGGTGTCCGATGAGCAAGACATTGGAGACGTGGTGCTGAGGTCGGAGCACGGGACGCCCGTTCGTCTTAGCGATGTGGCCTCCATCAGGCAGGCCGGGGCACAGCGATTTGGAGCCGTGACCCGCGACGGGAAGGAGGTCGTGCTTGGGATGGCCCTTTCCAGGACAGGCGAAAACGCGGCCGCGGTGGTCGAATCCGTGACCGATAAAATCGAACTGGTGAACCAATCCCTTCCAGAGGGTGTCGTGCTGCGTCCTGTGTATGAACGCACGGAACTTGTGGACAAGGCAGTGGGAACGGCGGTTTCGGCCCTCGTGGAAGGGAGTCTGCTGGTTGCGATCGTACTATTCCTCTTCTTGGGAGATTTTCGCTCGGCCATCGTCGTCATCTCCGCGCTTCCCACAGCCATGTTGATTGCGTTCATTTTCATGCAGCAGGTGGGAATTTCTTCCAATCTCATGTCGTTGGCGGGTCTTGCCGTGGGCATCGGAATGATGGTGGACGGCGCCGTTGTCATGGTGGAGAACGTACACCGCAAGCTGTCAGGCCGAACCTCCGGCGAATTCCGCCAGGCTGTGCTCGAAGGGGCGCGGGAAGTCGCGAGCCCGGTGAGCTTCGCGATCATCATTATCGTCGTGGTGTTCATACCGCTGTTTTCGCTTGAAGGGCTTGAAGGCAAGCTATTCAAACCCATGGCCTACAACATCAGCTTCGCCATGGCGGGCTCGCTTCTTATCACCCTGACCCTCATACCCGTACTGGCATCGCTCATCCTGAGCCACGTCAAGGAAGGCGACACACGCCTAGTCAGTACGTTGAAGCGCGGATACCTGCCCGTACTCTATTGGTCGCTCGACCACAAGAAGGCTGTCGTTGGCGTGGCGCTTCTTTTGCTTGCGGTTACTGTCTTACTGTTTCCTTTTCTGGGAAGAGCCTTCATGCCTCAATTGCAGGAGGGTTCGATCATGTGGCGCGTGAGTGGTATCCCGTCATCCTCTCTCGACCAGTCTGTCGCCTTGTCCATCGACATAGAAGAGGCGCTCGCCGAATTTCCGGAAGTTGACTCGACTGTGGCAATGATTGGCAGGGCGGAAAAGGGCGAGACGGCGGACATGAACTACATGGAGATATACACCTCCCTGCATTCCGAAGAGGAATGGCAATCGGAAAGAACCATGGAATCGCTGGTGGAAGCCATGCGCGAACGTCTTGAGGTTGCCGCTCCAACGGCTGTGTTCGCCCATACCCAGCCAATTCAAATGCGGGTGGAAGAGCTTATTTCGGGTGTAAGGGCCGTTTTGGCAGCGAAGATCTATGGTGAGAATCTACAGGAGCTTGATCGCCTCAGCGCCGAGATCAAAGATGTCATCGCATCCATCGAAGGGGCGGCCGACCTGTCACTGGAAGCCAATCTCGGCAAACCCCAGATTCAAATCAGTGTGAAGCGAGATCAACTCGCTCGTTTCGGCATGAATGCCGAGGAAGTCCTCACCCTCGTGCGGGCGGGCATCGGCAATGAGCCGGTGTCCACCCTCATCGATGGGGTGAGGAGATTTGATATCACGGTTCGATTCGATTCAAAGGTGCAGGGGTCAATCGACACCATCGCGAACATCCCACTGAAGGCAGAAAGTGGCGCGATTCTCCCGCTCTCCAGGGTGGCCGATATCCGTGTCGCCGAGGGGTACTCCTTCATACGCAGGGAACAGCTCCAGCGCTATTCCGTGATACAGATGGATGTGCGAGGCCGGGACATTGATGGATTCGTGCGCGAGGCCAACCAAGCCATTGCTTCCCAAGTCGATTTACCGCCGGGCTACTGGATTGAGTGGGGAGGTGCCTTCGAAAACCAACAGCGGGCACTTGCGCGACTCTCGTTGATCGTTCCCTTGACGATTTTCTTCATATTTGTCTTGCTCTACACGACCTTCAATTCGGTGAGGTACGCAACGCTCATCCTCGCCAATGTTCCATTCGCGGCAATCGGTGGTATCGCGGCCCTGTTCGTCACCAACCAGTATGTGTCCGTTCCATCCGCCATTGGGTTGATTACCGTATTTGGCGTGGCAATGCTTAATGGCGTTGTGCTGGTGAGCTTTATCAATGAATTGAGGCAGCAGGGCGCGAGTGTTGCGGAATCGGTTCGACGTGGGGCGGAACTGCGCCTGCGCCCCGTGCTGATGACGGCAACCGTGGCGATTCTGGGCTTGCTACCGATGCTCTTATCGAGTGGCGTCGGCGCCGAAACACAACGTCCCTTGGCGACGGTTGTCGTCGGCGGCCTTATCAGCTCCACGCTCTTGACGCTTGTGCTCCTTCCCGTGATCTATGAATGGATGGAATCGAAGGAATGAGCACCGGCCCTTTCCGTCGAAGAACTGGGTATGCCCGCGACAAGCGCTGGTGAACGGACGATTTCCAAAACCCGCAACGTGCGACAAACCAACGTTAAGCCGCGGTTCCACACGGTTTATGC
>CAZNYE010000170.1:0-2592 GCA_964577185.1 uncultured Pseudomonadales bacterium
GGCCAAGATACGCCAATGCTGTGCCAAGCACTTCGCTTGCCGAATCGAGCAGAGTGACTCCGCAGTCGGCGAAGCGCGACACTATGTCTGGATTGAAGACGAGTTCCGCGCTTCTGAGCGGTGCGTTTGGCATGCGTTCGAGAACCAGATCCCTGTTGTAGGTGAATCCCGTCGTACCCCACGTGTAGGGAACGCCGTAGCGATTACCGGGATCGAATTCTGCGACACGCTGAAGTAATCCGGATTCCAAGTACTTCCAATTTGACAAAAGTGATTTGTCCAGCGGGCGGTAAACGTCGGCTGTGATCAGGAGTGCGGAGTTGGATGCGGCGTGGAACACAACGTCATACCCAGTTCGGCCCGCAAGAAGCTTGGTATCCACCACTTGGGAGCTGTCATACACATCGTAGTTGATTTTGATCCCGTACTCAGACGAGAAGTCCTCCAGCGTGGTTTCTCCGATGTAGTCCGACCAGTTGTAAATGTTGAGCGTGCCACCGGCGTACTGGGCAGCTGCGAATGGGGTGCACAAGAGGCATGGAACGAATGCTAGAAACCACAGCCAGCTCAATTGGCTATGTGAACACATGCTCATATGTTCACGCTATCACGCATTCGATCTATAGGAAAGCGGCCCTACCGTGGTAGAGACCTATCGTGCGAGCTGAGCATGTGCGGATGGTCCAAGCCCTTAAGGCGACTGTTGGCCCTTAAGGCGACTATTCAACGGAAATAGTGTCCGATTACAATGTAATCCATGAACAAGCTGCAGGAACACAGGCAGCTGGAAACGAGCGTCGCTGCCTAAAAGACGACTCGTCCAATCTGGACGATACGCTCTTCAATCAGCCCCCACCCTACAGGAACGGAATCGAATTACTTTCCCAAGGCTATATCCTGTAGCGTGACAACACGGTCCATTTGGCACTTGCGGTAAACAGATGATCCAAGGCGAAGAGCACACCGGCTCCTATTACGCCGCGACGAGGAATGATCTCACCACCTATGCGTCGCTTGAGGGTGAGCATGAGGCGGATGTGTGCATCATCGGCGGTGGGTTTACTGGCATCGCTTGTGCGCTCACGCTCGCTGAGCGAGGACACAGAGTAGCCCTGCTTGAACAAAACCGCATCGGATGGGGCGCATCCGGTAGGAACGGTGGTCAGTTGATTGGCGGGCTTGGCGGGAGTACGCGACTTGCCAAGCACCTCGGCTGGGAGAAAATCTCATCGCTCCACTATCGCGGCAACGACATCATCAAGGAGCGCGTTGACAAGTACGCTATCGAATGCGATCTCAAATACGGCTTCATTCAGGTTGCGCTCAAGCAAAGCCAGATCGAAGAATTGAAAGAAGACTTTGAAAACCACCAACAAGCGGGCATCGGCGAGCACTTTCGATTGGTCGATCGCGATGAGACGCAAGAACTGCTCGGCACCGGCACCTACCTGGGCGGGATGGTGAGCATGCTCGACGGTCATCTGCATCCCTTGAATCTCTGTCTCGGAGAAGCGCGCGCTGCCGCGGGTCTTGGAGCCGCCATATTTGAGCAGAGCCAAGTGCAGAGGATCGTTCAAGGGCCTCGCGTGAGGGTCGAGACTCCACAGGGATCAGTGGTAACCAATAAGGTGCTGATCGCAGGAAACGCCTATCACAGTCTCGAACGGCAGAGACTATCCGGACTCGTGTTTCCTGCTGGCAGCTTCATCATTGCCACCGAGCCTCTCTCGGACAATTTGGTGCAGAAGATCAATCCCCAAGATCTAGCCGTCTGTGACCTCAACCACGTGCTCGACTACTATCGATTCTCCGTTGATAAGCGCATGCTGTTCGGAGGTCGCTGCAATTACTCTGGCAAGGTGCCGAAGAGTATCTCGGGCACTATGCTGCCGAGGATGCTTGAGGTCTATCCAGAACTTGAGGGATCAAGAATCGACTATGAATGGGGCGGGAAAATCGGCATTGTGGTGAAGCGCGTGCCCTTGCTCGGCCGCCTCTCCGAAAATGTCTATTACTCCATTGGGTATTCAGGGCACGGCGTGGCACCCACGCACATTGCCGCCGAAGTGATCGCCAATGCCATGCAAGGCGATACCCAAGTGCTCGAAGCCTACGAGAAGATCAAGCATTGGCGCATTCCGGGGAGTCAGTGGTTTGGCAATCAGATAGTTGCGCTTGGGATGCTTTACTACCGAGCATTGGATTTGAGCCCGCTATAGGCTTTCGGAAGCTTCCAATCCCAGTACTCATCGCCGACACTCATCGCCGCATGATCGGTAATCGGCTGGACCCAAGGCCGCTACGGTGGCGAGCCGCTAATCGATCCAGAAACGGCAAGTGTCAACACGGTCCAAGCCTAAGGGTCGAAAGATCGCGAGTCTTAAGCGCCGTATGGCTGGAGCAATTCTCACTAGCCCGCGCTCTCTTCGAATTTCTCCAGATCGTCGTCTAGAAGGTGCCAAGGCGCTTTGGAACCTACGAATTGATGATAGGCAACAGGATGATCTGGGTTTCCTTCAAGGGTGCTCATAGCCAGGTAACGCACTTCGGGTTCATTGACCGCGTCCACGTAAAGATTCGATCCGCACACAC
>CAZNYE010000171.1:0-2535 GCA_964577185.1 uncultured Pseudomonadales bacterium
TGGATGAGTTTCTCATAACGTAACCGAATAAGAAACTCATGACTTAGTTTATCGTTACAGAGGAGTTTAAATTATGAGATTGCTTGAAGATTCGCAGATGAGATGGGTCAGCGGGGGTGCGTTTTCCGCGGGGGATGACGAAAGATCTCCGGGCGGCCAACCGCCTCGGGATCCGGATGAGCCTTCTCCCGTGCCCAGACAAGAGGAAGAACCACCGAGAGGAATAGTGGACACGTTGCCGGAGCGCATATGCGATAGCGGACATGTCAAATCACTCGAGGGTCGCATTGTGATCCCTGGGAAGGAGGCTGCCGTGGGCAAGGTGGGCCCCGTTTCAGGTCTTGAAGCGTCCCAAGGAGAATCAGTCATGGAAATAAAGGTCGAGTGCAATTCCAAGAAGAACGAAGAAGACGAGGACGACGATTAGTCGCTAAGGCCTTTGCGGATGCGACAGCTCCAGATTGATCAGAATCCAGTACGGCACATCGGCTGGGTGGTCGGGCTAGCCCTCGTCCTGCTAGGGTCCTTGCCCTATTCGGAGGAGCTGGAGCAGGGTGGGGGGCGCAGCTCGACTGCGGATGAACTCATTGTGGGAGCCATGGAACAGCAGAAACGAGGTTTCCTAGTGGAGGCATGGGAGGCTCAGATGGCTTTCTTCCGGCATCCGCGAGCCGTGGAAGTCGACAAAGTCGTATTTCATCTTTGCCTTGGATTGTGGGTATGCCCTAATCTAGGGTTGCTGGGAGAGATTGTCGGAATGGGTATGGAGGACACGGCATCGCTTGACGTGTTTTGCGCGGAAGAGTTGGAGAAGCGTCCGGACATCATCGACAACCTGAGGTACGAATGCGACGAATGGGCGAGACGGATGCGTTGGCAGCTACCGGCTTCGAACCTGGTCGGGCGAAATGCTCAGATCGGCGCCGTGCCTCTTCGCCTAGAGGATATTGGTTCATTGCCGTTGGAAGGCGCGAAATACGGTCGAGTGCAGCCGCTGGTCGAGATCCGAGTCGCCGGCGGGGAGGCAGTGCATACCGTTGTTGATACCGGTTCATCTCAGTTTAGCTTCGCTGACGGTATACCTCTGCCGGAACATCTCCGGACGCAAGAGGGATTCCTTGACGATTTTATCGTTAACATAGTGCGGGGATTTTTGAATGAGCACTGGCGGGAGCGACTATACCGCTTGGATGAGGTTGCGGTGGGCTCGATCAGGTACAAGCACGTAGTGGGAGGCTACAGGGCAGGAGAGCAGGGAAGTGTTCCCGAAAGACCGAGTTTGCTGGGAATGAGCCTTCTGCTGAGGCATGGAGCCGTGTGCTTCGATTGGGCCGGTGCTAAGCTGCACCTTGGAGATCTTGGGCCTTGTGCTTCCGGCATTCGAATCGACGACGCTACCTTGGACGGTGCCATGGTGATTCAGTTGCACGTGCCGGTGTTGGTCGAGCGGAAGGAGAAGTGGTCGCCGGTGTTGCGCCCGTACACCGACTTGTCCACTATGTTCGTGCTGTTGGACACGGGGTCGACGCTCACGTACTGTTCCAAGCGATTCGTGCAGTTGAACGGCGACGATCCGGAGTTCTTTCTGGCGGGGCACGAATCCCTAAGGGCTCGCTGCGCAGAGGTTGTGGAACGCGGATTTCGGGATGATGGAGGGCTTGGCTACGAGGAATTGGCCATTCTTGGAATGGATTCTCTTTTGGAATTTGCCGCTGTGGGGTGGTCGCTCGCGCCCCTTCGCGTCTATTTCGTTCTTAAAGTGAAGTGAGCTGCTCCTTAGAAACGGGGGGCGGGTCCGCACATCCGATGTTTTCACATGGGTTGAGTCATTCCCAAGGTTGGTGGGGTGTCGGATTAATCGGGCCTGCGAAGTGGTGGCACGCGTGCGCCTTCTGTTTGAACCGAAAGTGCTCCTTGGGCTGAGGCAAGTGGGATCGGGCCATGCGCATGCAAGCTGATAATCACGGTGCCGACCGATCCTCTGACCTATTTCGTGAAGAGGTTGTGGCGCGCTTCCGGTCCAGCCCATGGCCGTCTGAACGATAGGCAATCGACATCCCAAGGCACTGGTCAATCGCGTGCGCAGCATTCGTTGCACCAAGAAATAGGATGCGATGGGACATGCGGAGACACAGGCAGATTTGCATGGTCGAGAGTACACCGCGTTGTACCCATGCACCCGTGTAGGCAGCCGTAGCGCTGTCAAGGGCGACGCTCCGGTGGGCATCCCTCTAGTGTGATCGCATTCGACGGATTTAGACCGGTGCCCCGTCAGCTAAGGGGTTAGTGGTACGAATTCCGCGAAACCTGCGGAAGTCTCTGTCCGCGGTTGCAATGACAACTCCGTGCTCCTTTGCCAGTGCCGCCAAGTGGGCATCCATGACCAAGGCACCTCTAGCCTGTCCGTCGGCGCAGATAGCAGCGAGGGTTCGCCAACTGCGCGGGCCTGGTTGAAGCATCTGCACATTTGCCGCTACAAACACCGTCATGGGCGTGCTGGGCCATCTAGAAGATCAATACGTTGAACTCAAGGAG
>CAZNYE010000172.1:0-3126 GCA_964577185.1 uncultured Pseudomonadales bacterium
CCCAATGTAGTGCCCCCCGGCCATATGGCGGTCAATGAAATCAATCACTTACGAAGAATTAACTATGAAGTCAAGCGCAATACCGGCCGACACCAGAGGCACAAATCCACTAACTCATCTCAGCAAGACCTTGCGGGGCAACCCAACGCGCCTCCGAAAGAACGACAGTCTGTTGGCTAGGCATCAACCGAAAAAGAGAACCCCGAAGAACCGCTACGATGCCTTGATCGAGAAAGTGTTCTTTGACCGCTACTCCGAGGGAGATACGGAAATCCCTTTCGAGCGCGCCGATTTCGATGTGGCGGCGAAACAGTTAGGTGTCACACTTCCCAAGAATCTCGGCGATGTCGTCTATTCGGTTCGTTACCGAACTTCCATGCCTGACACCGTGCTTGAAACACAGACTCAGGGTCGAGAGTGGCTAATAGAGGGCGCCGGCCGCGGTCGTTATTTGTTTCGGCTGGTGAAGGTCAATCGGATACTGCCAAGTTCCGCACTTGCCGCAATTCAAATTCCTGATGCCACTCCCAGCATTGTCTCCGCTAGTGCGCTGTCCGATGAACAGGCGCTTCTTGCGGAGATCCGGTACAACAGAATTATCGATATATTTCTAAGTATTACGTAACTACTCGCCCCCCTTGACGCTGTGGGAACCAGCCGCTATGCCGCCCGTGATGACGTGCTTACCCGCTCCGTTCCGCGCACCCGCAACAGCGGCGCTGTCCTATAGTGTCAAGGGGGGCGAGTAGTTACAGTATTACGAGTTATTCCTTGCAAAACCACTTGAGAACAACGCTTCAAGGCATAGGACAAATCGAAATCGACGAACTTTACGTCGGCATCGACTCCGATGGCAACAAGTATGTCCTGCCTCTCAACGCAAATCCGACCTGCACCCCCCCGATCTCAGCCGGAATCCCTGGCGCAGGGCGCGCCCGCTAACCTAGGCTCCCACACGGCAAGCGCGGGTCTCTTGACGTACTCCGCGCCCCCAATGCCTCCTTCTCATTGAAGCGTGGCGGCTGCGCCCGGACGAACTGCCGGAGGGGAACTGGGCGTCGATGATGATCAGCATGCTGGTGGCCGGGAGTTCCGGGGAGCTTCGCTCGGAGCGCGGGAGGCTCGCGCGGGAGGACCGGGGCCTGTGTGCTAGGACGCGAGGATGGCTCCTAGTATGCCCATGAGGCCCGCGAAGGTGGCGAGGGTGAAGCCTAGTAGGTAGTTCAGTAGGCTGCGTTTCAGTTCGTCGATGGTGTTCTTTTGTTCGGCGAGGTCCTCTTTCCACTCGCGACGTTGTTTTTCCAGGCGGTCGTCGAGGACTTGTGGGGTCACGGCGAAGGTTTTCATTGCCAGTGCAACGGACTGGATGAAGGCATCTGATTGGGTTCTTGTGAACTTGGCGCTTTCGAGGGTTTCAGACATCTCAAGGATGGCTTCGGCTTCTGATTGCATGAGTATACCCCTGTTTGAAAAATAAGTTGAGCAGGGGTATCAAACACGACTCTTGGAGCGTGCGCTTGAGACATCAGCCCAGGGTCTTGTGGGAGATGTAGGTTCTGTTGTGTGAGCATTCCACCATTTGGGCGGGGAAGTTTACGTGGTGACTGAAAAGCACTATCAGCTTCGTCGCTCCGAGGCTGCTTAGCGTCTTCCGAACCGCTACAGTTCGACCTCCAGCTCCAAGCCCCAACTTCTGCCAGGATTGATTGATCTTGTCCGTCGCAACCCAGCGTTGCAACTATGGTGGCTGTGCTAAGGTTGACTAGGACTTGATCCTGGATAAAGAGATGAATTCTGAAGACGCACTCGATCCCGGCAAAGCCGCATTCATCTCGCTGCTGCTCGAATCAAACGTCCTGCTGTTCGGCGATTTCGTCACCAAAGCAGGTCGTAAGACACCGTATTTCTTGAATTTTGGAAATATTTCTACGGGCGATGCCCTAGCGCAGCTCGGCAAGGCCTATGCGGACAAAATTATGCATTGGGGCATCGAATTCGATATGCTGTTTGGTGCCGCCTACAAGGGCATCCCAATCGCCACTTCGACTGCCGTGGCCCTCGCCGAACACTATGGACGCTCTGTGTTAGTTGGATTCAATCGCAAGGAAACCAAAAATCACGGCGAAGGCGGTGAAGGCCTTGGCGCACCACTCGCCGGGCGCGTGTTGCTGCTCGACGATGTCACCTCGGCGGGCACGACGGCACTCGAAATGGTTGAGCGCACCCGTCGCTTCGGAGCAAAGTTCGTCGGCATGCTCATAGGCGTTGATCGGCAAGACCCTGTCGCCGACTCGGGAGAAACCGGTCTTGAAGCCATTAGCCAGAGAACTCAAGTGCCAATCAAGAGCATAGTGACTCGATCAGATGTTCAGGCGTTTCTTGAATCTCGGAGCGAATGGTCCGGCCAAGCCGCCCTGCTCAGAACCGCCGAAGTGTGAGAATAGCCGAGCGAGTCGGTCAAAAATACCTTGCCAATCTCAGGTACAACCTACCACCGCCACCGGAAGTCAGTTGATCGAGGTCTGGGTCGTTTGAAACACGAAGGCCCCGATACTCGTCACCCAGATTTCTGCCAAACCCATAGGTGAGTCCCACATCAATGCTCGAATAGTCGCTCGGCAGAAAGTTCAATCGCACCTGTGTCAGCAGACTGCCATCATCAAGATTGGTGAGCAGCAAACCGCCGTAATTCCAACGTGGACTAGGCGTCATCTGTAAACTCGTCGCCAAGTAGTGCTTGCCGACACTACTGAGTTCTCCCCTTCCCAACCTCTCGGCGAGCCCCTGACGAAGATTGTCGAGGCGCGGCTCATCCTCTCCGAATCCGTTATGGAAGTACTCGACCCAGAGATTTACCAGGATTTCACCCCACACGAAGGTGGCATCCGAGTTGACCACAGCGGACAACCTATGCGCACCCGCTTCGGTGCGCGTGACGATCAGGTCTCCGCGAAACAAAAGCTCCCCTGCTGGCTGCGCAAACCCCAGCCCCATGATACTGTCCTCGTAGTGGCGCATCGCGAAGACCTCCAGGTCGCTTTCTCCTATGGGCGTGTGCCATCTGAGGCCATAGGATCCGCTCGACGCCTGAACACCGCCTCCGGCCCGCCGCCTCGCCACGCCTAT
>CAZNYE010000173.1:0-2166 GCA_964577185.1 uncultured Pseudomonadales bacterium
CTTCGAGCCCCTCGCTCATGGCAAAGCTTGCCGCAAGTTCGGCAAGTTCGCTGGCACCCTCAGGAGACATGGCAATGACGGATCTTGCTTTCATGAACTTGTCAACGCCGAGGGCAGAATGAAATCTCGCCGTGCCTGAAGTCGGCAATACATGGCTCGGACCGGCAAGATAATCGCCAAACACCTCTGATGACGGCGCTCCAAGAAACACGGCGCCCGCATGACGCACGCGCGGCAACCACGCACTCGCATCCTCGACGCAAAGCGACAAATGCTCCGGAGCAAAACGATTGGCTATTTCAATCGCCTGGTCAAGGTCCCGCGAGCGAATCAAGGCGCCATGCGCCCCGAGAGACTTCTTGATCAAGTCCCCACGCTTCATCTCAGGCACGCGGGATTCTAGTTCGGCAGCCACTTGTTCGATAAGCCTTTGGCTTGGGGTCACCAGCACCGCCTGCGCATCCGCATCATGTTCGGCCTGTGCACAGAGATCAAGCGCGATCCAGTCTGCCGGCGCCTCGGAATCTGCTATCACCAATACCTCCGAGGGGCCAGCAATCAGGTCAATACCGACATCGCCGGAAACCTGACGCTTGGCTTCAGTCACCCTTGCACTCCCGGGCCCGGCGATCAGATCCACGCGAGCAAGGCTTTCGGTGCCATAAGCAAGCGCGGCGATCGCATGTGCCCCGCCGATGCGCCAGAAGCTGTCCACGTCAGCAAGGTGGGCCGCGGCAAGCAGCAGAGAATCATTCTGGGATTCCGATGGCGGAGAAACGACCAGAATCTGTTCAACTCCGGCTACGCGAGCGGGAATGGCGGTCATCAGCAAGGTAGAAGGATAAGACGCCTGTCCCCCGGGCACGTATATTCCAACGCGAGATAAGGGCAGAAACTCGCGCGCCAGCACGTTGCCTAGCTCGTCCTTGTGCTCACTCGCTTGTGTCGGCAGCGTTTCGCGGTGAAACGCAGTGATTCGCATCGCCGCGGTTCGCAACACAGATTGCGTGTGCGAATCAAGCGCATCGAATGCCGCCTTCTGCGCTTCGCGAGGCACTTTCAGTTCATACAAGGTCGCTATCCGCGGCGCATCAAAGGCTCGGGTGAACTCGAGCAGCGCCTCATCTCCGCGAGTACGCACCTGTTTGATCAGTTCAGTCACCGATGCGGCCAAATCGCCAGACCGTGAGGCCCTGGCAACCAGCAGCGCTTCAAGCGCCGCATCAAAATCCGGCTGCTGCGCATCCAAGCGGCGAATCAAGTCAGACACTTTCCTTCAGGCGACCGAGACACATCAGCACCTCTCCGAGTTTTACCTTCAGGGCCGTTCGATTGACTATGACGCGGCTCGAAACTTCCTCAATGGTGTCTATGGGTACCAGGCCATTGGCACGCAAGGTTTCTCCGGTATCTACGATATCCACAATCAAATCACACAGGCCAATCCTGGGCGCCACTTCGAGTGCGCCAGAAAGCTTGATGAAGCGGACTTCCTCTCCACGAGACTCGAAGAAGCGGCGAGCGGTGCGCACAAACTTGGTTGCCAGGCGCAGTGGCCGACCCTTGGGTAGCTCAACACCCGCGAGCCCCGCCGACATGATTCGACAACGCGCGATGCCAAGATCGAGCCGTTCGAAAAATTCATGTGTCGGATGCTCTAGCAGCGTGTCTCTGCCGACTATGCCCAGATCCGCCGCACCGTGCTCGACGTAAACAGGCACGTCCACGCCACGCATCACCACCACGCGCAGCCCATCCGCACTCGACGGATCGAACACAAGCTTGCGGGTGCCTTCAAAGATGCCGGGCGAAATGAGGCCGGCCCGCTCCAATATCGGAGCGGCTTCTTTCAGTACGCGTCCCTTGTTAAGCGCGAGTGTCAACATTGCACATAGCCTCATGGTCTCTCGAGTGCCTCGATTCGGAACAGCATGCAGTTGGCGTGCTGTTCCGAATCGAGGCACTAAATTATCCGCCGAACCCGTGCACCAAGTGCGGCAAGCTTTTCTTCCGGAACTTCATAACCTCGGTCTATATGATATATACGATCGATCAGGGTCGTGCCCTCGGCCGCCAGTCCGGCAATGACAAGGGAAAACGAGGCACGCAGGTCGGTCGCCATCACGGGCGCTCCTTTCAGTTGCTCGACACCACGCACATGCACCG
>CAZNYE010000174.1:0-4003 GCA_964577185.1 uncultured Pseudomonadales bacterium
GTCTTGGAGCACACCTCGCGCGACTCATCATGCGCGGGCTCTTGGAACGGCTCGCCGACAAAGTGGCGCGGATGGAGGTTTTGGATCGAGAGGTCAGCGTTGAAGACCACGGCACCGTACGCAGACGGGTAGGCTACAACAGACTCGTGATGCGATTCGAACCACTGTGAGTTTGATCGGGAATTCGATAGGCCGACTAGAGGAGGCGGGGTGAAGGTTCCAGATACAGGAATCGTGAGTGATGAGGATCTGAGCCTCTTTCGCAGCGAAGGTTACATGCTTCTAAAGAAAGTCATTTCTTCCGAGATGCTTGAGCTTCTTCGGGAAGAGTGTTCCTATTTTCTTGGTTACTTCGATGCGCTGCTCGACGGAAGGGACGAGCACTCGCCGGTTGGCCTGTCGCAGCGGGGGAAGCGCTATTTCATCAGTAATCGCTACAGGTACAGTTCGCGACTCTGGCGGTTCATTTTTGGCGACCTGATGGCGGAGGTCTGTTATAAGACCTTGGGACCAAACGTGTATCTCTTCAATGAGCAGTGGGTTGTCAAGGGCGCGGAAAAGGGTATGAAGTTCGCTTGGCATCAGGATTCAGGCTATGTCAAGTTTGTTGATGCCAAGACCCTCCACCCACCTTACTTGACATGCTGGTGCACGCTCGACGATGTCAGCGAGGCAAATGGCACCGTCTATGTGATGCCGCATTCGCGCGGCGGCACCAAGGGAAACATCTATACGCACTTTGTCGAAGAAGGAACCAATGACCTTGTGGGCTACGAAGGGGATGACCCGGGCGTGGCCATTGAATTGCCGGCCGGTAGCCTTGCCGTGTTCTCTAGCTACAACCTGCATCGCAGCGGCCCCAACACAACAAATCAGCTGCGACGTGTGTTCCTCCCACAATACGTTTCCCAAACCATTCGCCTCGCGCACAATGGAGAACGACTCAACATGAACGTGCCCTTTATCCGGGATGGAAGAATTGTCTACAACCACGACATTGACACCGCAGAGCGCTGGGGAGGGGCAGCCGCACCGGAGATGCCTGCATGAGCGATTGGTGGAAGAGCGCGGCGATCTACCAGATCTATCCGCGCAGCTTTATGGACAGCAACGATGACGGCACCGGCGATCTTCCCGGCATCATCGACAAGCTCGACCACGTTCGAGACCTAGGGGTGGATGCCATATGGATTTCGCCCTTCTTCAAGTCGCCAATGAAGGACTATGGCTACGATGTCAGCGATTATTGTGATGTCGACCCGATGTTCGGCACGCTCGACGATTTTGATCGTCTGTTGGACGCTGCACATGGGTGTGGATTGCGCGTCTTGATCGATCAGGTATTAAGCCACACGTCAGATCAACATCCTTGGTTCACTGAGAGTCGTCAGAGTAGGGACAACCCTAAGGCGGACTGGTATGTGTGGCAAGACGCGCGTGAAGACGGCTGTCCGCCGAACAATTGGCTGTCCGTGTTCGGTGGCGTGTCCTGGGAATGGGATCCGAGAAGGGGCCAATACTATCTGCACAATTTTCTTGTGAGTCAGCCCGACCTCAACCTACACAATAAGGAAGTTCGCAAAGCCAACCTTGAGAATATGGAGTTTTGGCTCAAGCGAGGTGTGGACGGATTCCGACTAGACGCCATCAACTTTTGTACCCACGATCAGGCTTTCAGGAACAACCCTCCTCATGGCGACAGTAGCCGCTTGTTTCTCGCCGCCGAAGGCTTGGTGATGCCCTATGGCCTGCAATCGCATGTGTATGACAACTCTAGGCCAGAAACACTTGAATTCATGGAGGAAATAAGAGAGCTTCTGGATCGGTATGAAGCGGTTTCACTCGGGGAAATCGGAGGTGACCGACCGGAAGAGCTCATGGGTGCCTACATACGGGGCGATGAGCGATTGCACACGGCATACAACTTTCAGCTCATGGGTCCCGACAAGTCCGCAGAGCACATCGGCAAGACCATTCGTGAGTTTCAGCTTGTCACCTGCGGTGGCTGGCCCTGCATGGCGCTCGGCAATCACGATGTTCGACGCGTCGCGAGTCGCTGGGCTGACTCTGAGCCGAACCCCAAGGCTGTCACGCTGTACATGGCGATGCTGGGGTGCCTGCGCGGGCCATTTTGTGTGTATCAAGGTGACGAGCTAGGGCTTCCGGAGGCGGATCTTGAATACAAGCAGCTAAGAGATCCCTATGGCATCAGCTTTTGGCCGAAATTCAAAGGTCGTGACGGATGTCGAACGCCCATGCCATGGCAGAAGGACTCAGCCAATGCTGGCTTTTCGGGCGTCAGCCCTTGGTTGCCTGTTGATCGCGGGCACTACCATCTGTCCGCCGACCAGCAAGTCGGTGTGTCGGGCTCGGTGTACGAGTGTTTGCGCGAGTTCCTCGCATGGCGAAAGCTTCAACCGGCGCTGGTCTCAGGGAGCATTGAAGTACAGGACGAGTTTGGCGAAGTGCTCGCTTTCACGCGTGAAACCAAGGATCAGTGCCTGCTCTTGTGCTTCAATCTAGGCAAGACCGCACTGAAGACGAGTTTTCCCGCCCTTTGGGAGGGTGCGCGCCCTCTCTTGGCAGCAGGTGAGCTTGGTGTGGGTCAGGTGAGGCGCAGCGACGGTGAGCTTGTGTTTCCACCGTATTCCATGTTGGTGCTAGAACAGGGGTAGCTACTTGCCCCCCTTGCCACTATGGGAACTAGTCGCTATGTCGCCCCGATAGGTGTGCCCACCCACTCCTCGCCCGCAACTGAGGCGTTGCCCGATAGTGTCAAAGGGGGCGGGTAGTTACGCACAGGGCGAGTCGAGATGCCTTAGTCCTTTGCACGAATCTGACAACTCGCAGTCGAACTTCTGTTCACCATGGTGGGTTCGATCAAGCATGGCCTGAACGGCTGCCCCGCGATGAGCTTCAGCAGTGAATTCACCAACACCTCACCTGCTTGAATAGGGTCTTGGCGTACTGTCGTGAGTGCGGGTGTCAGATGCGCAACTAGCGGCAGGTCGTCAAATCCTACTACGGATACATCATCGGGTACGCTGTAACCGCGTTCCCGCAGACACTGAATGGCACCAATCGCTATGTGGTCGCAAGCACAGACGATCGCTGAAAAGAAAGTTCCCTGATCAAGAAGCACGCAAGCAGCCTCATAGCCACTGTGTTCGCTCCAAGTCGCAGGTACCTGTAAGTTTTTGTTGGCTTCAAGGCCAGCATTGTGCATGGCACCTCGATACCCGCGAAATCTACGACTGAACTCGGGGCTGTCGTCGTCTGTGACGCCGATAAAAGCGATGTCCTTGTGCCCGAGTTCAATCAGGTGCTGCGTGGCGATATGGCCTCCATGCCGATTGTCGCAGCCGATGAAGTGTCCAGGCTGACCTCTAAGCACGGGTCCCCAAGTGATGGCGTGGGCGTCTTCGAGCAGTTGAATCTTGCCAATGTAATCCGTGTAGCTGCCATAGCCGAGCAAGATGATGCCTTCAGCCTTGTTGCAGCTTTCGTAATCGCTGACCCAGTTTTCGCTTAATTGCTGAAATGACAGCAAGACGTCATAGTCTCGTTTGGCGGCAGCCTTGGTAATGCCCCCGATAATCGACAAGAAAAATGGATTGATCATCCAATCTTCCGCTTGCGACTCTTCGTGCACGAGAATGGCAATAGTGTTGCTATGCTGTGTGCGCAGATTGCTTGCGCTGGTATCAACCCTATAGTTATTCTGCCGCGCGATGTTGAGGATGCGTTCGCGAGTCCGTTGATTGACGAGCGCACTTCCGCGCAGTGCCCGTGACACAGTGGGTTGCGAAACGCCAGCCAGATGGGCGATATCGATCGAATTTATTTTTCTGACGGGCACCAGCGACCCCTTGGATTTACCTGCGGCAGTCAAACATGGATGGGTTCATCGTTACTCGCTTCTCCGAGTGGGACTCTCACGAGTTCTGGCGTGCTTGTCAAGAAGAGCGCGGCCGTGATTGGAAGTGCCTCAAGCTGATAGAAC
>CAZNYE010000175.1:0-2683 GCA_964577185.1 uncultured Pseudomonadales bacterium
GCCGGTGGGCTACCAGCGGGCCTTCCTTGATGGGTACATGCCCAACGTCAAATACTATCTATCGGCACAAACGCGCCAACACCTGCTCGAGGTGGGTCGCTCGCTCGACAGCGAGCGCGCAGCGGGAACCTTTGCTCGGACCATTTACAGTCGCCTTTTGATAGATTTGTCTTGGAACTCCAGCCGATTGGAAGGCAATACCTATTCCCTGCTCGAAACTGAGCGCCTTCTGGAGTTCGGCGAGGCCGCCGAGGGCAAGGATGCGCGGGAAGCGCAAATGATCCTAAACCACAAAGCGGCCATTGAGCTTCTCGTCGACCAGGCCGACGAGCTCGGCTTCAATCGCTACACCATCCTCAATCTGCACGCCCTGCTCGCGGACAATCTGCTTGTCGATTCACAGGCCTGCGGCCGCCTGCGACGCATCCCGGTAGGCATCGGGGGCACGGTCTACCATCCGTTGGAAGTGCCACAGATCATTGAGGAGTGCTTCGAGCAAATTCTGGATTCCACGGCAGCGATCACTGACCCATTCGAACAGAGCTTCTTCGCCCTCGTGCACCTTGCGTACCTGCAGGGGTTCGAGGATGTCAACAAACGGGTCTCCCGCCTCGCCGCGAATATTCCGCTGATCCGTGGCAATCTCTGCCCGTTGTCTTTCGTCGATGTGCCGGAGCGAGCTTACATCGACGGCGTGTTGGCCGTTTACGAATTGAATCGCGTCGAGCTGCTGCGTGACCTATTTGTCTGGGCCTATGAGCGCTCCAGCGCCCGGTACTCGGCTGTGCGCCAGTCTCTCGGTGAGCCGGACCCGTTCCGCTTGCGTTATCGGGCGCTGATCGTCAAGCTGGTTTCCGAAGTGGTGCGCTCGGGAATGGACAAGCGTGCTGCAGTTGTGCTGGCGCGGAAAAGTGCGGCGGAGCGGGTGCCGCTTGCTGAACAGACTCGATTCGTTGAAATCATGGAGACCGAGCTCATGAGCCTGCACGAGGGCAATATCGCACGCTACCGCCTGCGGCCGACCGAATACCAGACTTGGCGGCAAGGTTGGCGTTGACTGTGAGTACCCCGGTCTGCAGATTACCGCCCTGTGATAAGCGCGTTCACTTGTCTAGCACTTGAAACAACTGGCGAGTCCGCAGTAAAGTGGGCGTTATCATTAATTGACATCATTGAAGGCCATGCGGACGATTGTGGACCTCCCCGAAGAGCAGATTGCCGGCCTCGCCGATCTTTGTGACGAAGAACGAATCTCGCGCACCGAGGCTGTGCGTCGGGCGGTTGCCGACTATCTGAAGGCCCGGCACGTGACCAAGCGGGGTTCATTCTTCGGGATGTGGCGGAATCGGGGAATCGATGGGCTGGAGTACCAACGTGCGTTGCGCGAAGAATGGCGGTAAATGGCGCGCGCTGTTATCGACACAAACATCCTGATCGATTTCCTTTCGGGAGCTGATGCCGCTAGGGAGGAGTTGGAACGCCACGATGAATCGTGTATTTGCCCGATATCATGGATGGAAGTGATGGTTGGCGCTGGGGACGTAGGCGAAGAACGGAGATTGAGGTCCTTTCTTACCCAATTTGAAAGCGTGCCGATCGATCATGAAGTTGCCGAAATCGCGGTGGGCATCAGAAGAACGACGCGCATTCGTCTTCCCGATGCCATCATCTGGGCCACGGCCAAGCGCATTGACGGCATCTTGGTTACACGGAACACAAGGGACTTCCCCCAGCGAGACCCGAGTATTCGCGTACCTTACTCGTTCTAGGGAGCGGATTGCACAGCACTTCAGTAATCCGCCACGCCAGTCTGTCTCCTCCGGTCTTGGTGGCTGACGGTTCGATTCTTCCTATTTGAAGAGCGATTCGTTGTCGAGCGGCAGAGCTTCTTGCGCGATTGAGCGGGCTTCCTGAGCGTGGAGGTGAGCAGCCGCTTCGCGCATGCTTGTCGTAAAGTGCTCTTTCTGCCAGTCTTTCATGTGATTTGGACAAGTCGAAGCCCTTGCTAGTCCGCCCCCCACCAGAATCGCTTCGCGATTCTGACTCCCCCTCTAGGGGGGAGTTTTCCATTCTTCGCCATTATGCGTCCGTTACCGCCCCCAAGCTCGCCGAAGCAACACTAGCGGCGTACTTTGCCAGTACTCCGCGTCGCGCTTTTGGCTCGGAGGGACGCCAGGCTGTGCGCCTTTCTTGCAGGACTTCGTCCGGGACACACACATCTATGGTTTTAGCCTGAGCATCTATGCGAATGGGGTCACCGTCTTCGACCAATGCTAGGTTGCCGCCAAGCGCGGCCTCCGGAGAGATGTGACCTATGAGAAAGCCGTGTGACCCGCCCGAGAATCGACCATCGGTGATGAGCGCGACCTTTCCATCGAGTCCACGCCCGGAAATTGCGCTGGTGGGGCTCAGCATTTCGCGCATGCCCGGTCCGCCCCTCGGCCCCTCGTGGCGAATGACCACCACGTTTCCTTCTTGTACCTTCCCGTCGAGAATTGCCCGCATGGCCGACTCTTCGCTCTCATAGACTAAAGCCGACCCAGAAAAGGACAAGCCTTCGTGACCCGTGATCTTGGCCACCGCACCCTCGGAGGCAAGATTCCCTCGCAATATGACCAAATGGCCATCTGGCTTGATGGGATTATCAAGGGACCGGACAATCGTCTGTCCTTCTGGATATGGC
>CAZNYE010000176.1:0-7515 GCA_964577185.1 uncultured Pseudomonadales bacterium
CCCCCCACACCACCCGCACCTGCCCCCAATCCAACCTGGCTCAACCCGGCGACCGGCTTTGATGAACTCAGGCATCACGCGCAAAGCGCTGGACGCGACTGGACCTTCGCCGCCGTCCGCCTTGCTCCGGGCACACAGCGCCAAGCCTTCGAGGTATCCCTCAACGAGACGGGAGCCAATCTGGAAGGTTATTCAGGCGAATATGCTCGAGTACGAACGGCAACCACTCAACATAGCCTCGAAACCATCGCTGTCATACCCGGCGTACTCGGCCTGGGCGCCATGCCGAAAGAACTCAAGGTGGATCCAGAGTTCGCCGAGGCGTCACTTTCCCGGCCGGCAGCCGAAGTGGTGCCCGTGTACGTCACCCTCATGACGGACGACTCGACCGGAGCGTGGCGAGATGCGCTGACCCATCTCGGACTCATCGTGGGGGCCTACGACCCCGCGCTACGCAGCTATACCGCCAACATGCCCTACGGGGCAATTGAATCCGTCGCACAAGCGGACTTCGTGATGGCCGTCGAGCCTGTCGGCGTAGTGCGGGCACTCAATGACAGTGCGGTGGCGTTTATGGGCGGGGATGCCATGAGAACCTACCAATACGCCACCGGAACTTTCACCGGCCTGACGGGCGAAGGCATTGCCATTGGCGTGATGGACACTGGCCTCAACACACGTCACCTGGACATCTCAAGCGGGAGGAACAGCCTCTGCGGCGCAAATTTCTCTCCGGGGCAGGATTTTGACCTGTGGATTGACCAGCTCGGGCATGGGACACACGTCACCGGCACCCTAGCGGGCGCAGGCAAGGACAAGCCTCGCTATGCCGGCATGGCGCCTCACGTCCGCGACATTCGATTTGCCAAAGTACTGAACTTCAGAGGGTTTGGCAGCGACGCGGACATACGTCGCGGCATGGACTATCTCGCTCGAGCAACCGGCTGCATTGCCGATGGACCCAATTCTCCCCGGGTCAAACCCCTTGTTGTCAACATGAGCCTTGCACTCACTGGCATTGTGCATAGCGGGAGAGGTGTCGGCGAACGAAAGCTGGACTCTATTGTTCATACAGATTCCCAGCTCTACGTCGTGGCGCAGGCCAATGCTGCGACGCAAGGCTTCTCGAACTACGGCACAGCGAAGAATTCACTGGCGATTGGAGCCGTGAACGATGCGGGTGAGATCGCGACTTTCAGCAGCCGAGGACCAACTGCTGATCATCGCCTCGCGCCAAATCTCGTCGGAGCCGGTGTGAGCGTCACCTCGGCCTTTGGCGAAGCCCGTCGCACAGGCTACAGAACACTGAACGGCACCAGCATGGCGGCGCCGGCCGTGGCAGGCCTCGCCGCGCTCTTGATGGAGGCCGAAAGTGCGTTTCAAAACCATCCCGCGCTGACGCGTGCGAGACTCATGGCGAGCGCCATCCGGCCAGATGCCTTTCTCAAGGACGGGAAGAGTTTCCCCCGAAACAATACCGACGGACCCGGCAGCCTGCAAAATGCCTATGGACTGGGCTTGGCCTCCACACGAACCAGCGTACTCACGCGTAATCAAGACGAGGGCTGGACCTCAGGCAGCGCCACTTCCGCACCGAGCAACGGGAGCTATGAATACATCGACATTGTGGTGCCGAGCGGAGCAAGCCGACTCGAGATCGTGATGACCTGGGACGAGCAGCCTGCCGACACACTTACCAGATCCGTCCTCAATAACCTAGACCTCTGGGTTGACCATGGCGCGGACTGCACCGAGAACGCCTGTGGCGAGTATTCCTCGCAATCGAACCGGGACAATGTCGAGTGGTTGTTTATAAGTGACCCAACACCAGGCACGTACAGGATCAAGGTGCTGCCAGCCCGACTCTATGGCGAGTCGGTGAATGCCGCCATCGCTTGGACCATTATCCGCGGCAATTCAACCCCGCTATTGAACCTCAAGGTTGATCAAGAATCCATCAGGATTTCCGACTCCGAAGAGGTAGAAGTCGACATCACAGTGAGTTCCAGTCATTACGTAGCTTCGGGCACCACGCTGCACATGAGTTGTCGAAGCGGGGAAGACTCGGCCTGCTTTAGCCTCGAAGAGGCCTATGACCCTGAATCGAGCCACGTTGTTCGCGAGGATGGCATCGCTCGCCCACTCTCTGACTGGGCCAAGGTCTACACTTCCATAGCTCTCGGAGAATTCGGCGTCGGTGACGAGCGGCGGCTGCGACTGAAGTTCTCGCCACCCAAGTTCAACGCAAGAACACGCCTCTACTTTACCGCAACAGCTTGGAATGCTCGTTCGACGACCGCCTATGTGGATCTTGGTTCCAATGGAACCACCTCCGAAGCCGCGCCAGCTCTCGCATCCCCGATCAACGACCATTTTAGGGACGCAACCTTGCTCTCTGGTTCAAGCGGTTCGTCCAATGTAGACCTGCTGCTTGCTTCGCGGGAACCGGGTGAGCCTGGAGTGCGGTCCATCAGCCGGAGCGTGTGGTACGCTTGGAGGGCACCGAGTGAAGGGCTGTATCGACTTAGGCTCTCCGAGGCCCAGTCCGGTGATGCCTACGAGGCTGAGATCGGCATCTACACGGGTGATGAACTCGTTTCCCTCAAGGGTCACGCCGAGAAGACTGGCAGCGAACTGAGCTTCACGGCGGACGAGGGCATCACCTACAAGCTGCGTATCAAGTCGTCCGAGTGGAATGTGAATCCGCTCGTCCTCGAATGGGAGCCAGCCGATATTCGACCGGCGAATGACGATTTTTCGTTTGCCGAACCGGTGAGTGGCGCTGAAGCCAAAGTCTCCGGCACAAACGAAGGCGCAACCCTTGAGCGTGGAGAATACTGGGGCGGACTCGCCTCAACTGTCTGGTACAACTGGACGGCGCCCAAGGACGGTTACTGGAAGATTTCTGTCGACGACTCCCAGCTCAATGTAGCCGTGTTTCATGGCGCAAATCTCTCTCGCCTACGCCTGGTATCGAGCCCTGACACTACAGATGATGCCTCCATCCAAGTCAAGGATGGGCAGGTCTATCGCGTTGCCGTTGCGACTGCCGGAGCCGATGCTTCAGGCGCGCAGTTCATCCTCTCGTTCAGCGAGTTGGCTGATGCCGAATCCTTTGAGCCCCACGATCAGTTTGATATGGCAAAGGGCATTGAAGGCACAGAAGGCAGCGAGAACATAGATGCAGGTCTATCCGCGTATTCCGTTCAGCCCGGGGAGCCGCCGGAGACTGGCATAGGCACCACTTGGTGGCACTGGAGCGCCCCTGAAACCGCACGCTACACATGGAGAATCGGGGGGTCGAATGCGTTTCGTTTGATTTTCTTTGCAGGCGCAGACCTAGAGAACCTCTCGCTGGTGGCAAGCACTACCGGCGGAGCCTCAGGTGTCTTGGATGCCACCGCCGGCACCACCTATCGAATCGCGCTTGGCCGTGCGCAGGACGGCATGAACAACGGCGGTCATGGTCAACCCACCTCTATCGATTGGGGCAAGACCCCAGACAACGATGATCGTCCAAACGCCGCACAGCTCACTGGTACGAGCGGCACGACCAGCATAGATCTGGAACACGCAACGGTTGAGAGAAGCGAGCCCACAGACAACGTCGGCTATGAATCCCTCTGGTGGCGCTGGAGCGCCCCCGCGAGCGGCTGGTACAGATTTTGGCTCGCGGACGATCCGGCGTCGCTGATTCTCTCTCTCTATCCGCAAGGTCAAGGGTCTAGTGCGCCCAACGAACCGGTGGCTTCGAGCGATACCCTGTGGCCGGTGAACGGACGGGTGGAGACCTGGGTGCACGCGAGCTCAGGTGACCAGTACAACATACGAGTCGCCAGACGGCCCCTAGTCGAACGTCAGGATGCCGCGACGCTTCGCTGGGAATCTACCAACGCGCCGCCACTGCTCGGATACAAGCACACTGTCAGCAATCAGACGCTCGCTTCCACGGCCTCGGAGGGCGGCCTTTCCAATCCGCAGAATCTTGTTAGCAATGACGAAGGCACACGAGTTTTCGCCACCTCGGACAACCGGCTGCTCGGCTTCACGCGCGACGCCACGACTGGCGGACTCACCCTCGCGCAAAGGCTGGATTCGGAATCCAGCGCAAATTCTGGCATCGATTTCACCAGCCTAACTGGCGCGCATATGCACTGGGATGCGACCAACGACCGACTGCTTGCTCACGCGGGGACACACATCTACGACCTTGAACTCTCGCAGGACGAGAGTTCGCTTCGCTACAGCTCCACCTTGTCCGTCACGGACGGAAGCATCCCGAAGACACCGACCAAGGTCATCGCCAACAGCGAAGAAACCTTGCTCTTCGTACTCTACAAGGATCCTGATCTCATACAGGTCTTTCGTGCCAGCGCTACGGATACGGATGCGTTGACGCTGATCCAGACAGTGAAGACGAACGAGGAATCCACACCGACACCTCCACCCCCACCGCCGCCTCCAAACGCATTGCCCTCGAATCAGACGGTGAAATCTGACCTGACAAACGGAAACAACGAGTTGCTGGCCAATGACATAGCGGATGCGCGGGATATGGAGATCTCATCCGACGATTCGCACCTGTACTTGAGCGCCAGCGCCGGGCTGGTGGTGTTGGCGGTCAACGATACAACCGACCTGCTGTCACACGTCAGAACTATTTCAACGACCGACCCGCAAGAAGTTGAAGCGTTTCAATGGTTTACCGGCATCAGGAATCTTGTTCTGGATTCAAGTGGCAAACTCCTCTTCGTAGCGGGACATTTAGCTCCCAGGGTCGCCGTGTTCGATGTGTCCGCAGACGCCGCCCTGCCAGAATTCCTTGACGCTGTTACCGAGTTCCACTACCAGAGCAGCTTCGAACTCAGTTTCTTCACGCCGTATCACACCTTTCCAGATTCCTTCGGCACCTGCCACTACGCTGAGCGGCACGGCAATTTGGCGGCTATCGATGTCATTTGTGCCAATGGCTTCTATACGACCTGGTGGGACAGCTCAAGAAACGAACTGACGGTGATCGATTACGCAAACTCCGGGGCCGAGGACCGCTTTGGCACACCAGTGCCAAAGTTGCTCTCGGGGTCGCGGCAACTTGCTCAGAGTCCCGACGGCGCGCACCTCTATCTCGCCACCGGCGGCACGATTCACAGTGTGCCCGACCCACATGCCATTCACGTTTTCGAACGTGCGAGCAATCGGCGGATTGATGCCAGCGGCAACCACGCGCCGACCATCAATACAGCCCTGGTCGACCAAACCGCCACGGTTGGAATAGCCTTTCGCTACCAGTTCGCCACAGACACCTTCTCGGATGCGGATTCGGACGACCTGACCTATACCGCGAGCGGCTTGCCAAGCTGGCTAGGCTTCAATGCTTCGACAAGGACCTTCAGCGGCACGCCGCAGTCAGAAGACGCCACTATTGCTCCCATCATCGTGCGCGTAACCGTCTCGGACACGGCGGACGCCAGCGTGTCCACCCAATTTGCCGTGCGAGTCGAGCAGCCCGAATCGACCCAAAACGCCGCGCCGTTGCAGAGCCAGACTATCCCCGATCAGACGGCACAATTTGGTGAATCATTCAGCTTTACGTTCGCTAAGAGCACCTTCCGCGACCCTGACGGCGACACCCTAACCTACGCGGCCACAGGCCTGCCGGACTGGCTCAGCTTCGATAGTGCGACGCGCACGTTTTCCGGAACGCCCGGAGCGGACGATCTTCCCGGGGCTCGGAGACTCATCACCGTCACGGCAAGAGACGACCACGACGCGAGCGCGAGGGCGAGCTTTTACCTCGGCCTGCGCGCCGCCTCAACTTCCGCCGCGAGCATCGGTATTTCGAGCGCTGCGACCGAGCTCAACGAATGGGACGACACCGCGCCGATCACTATCAGCGTGGAGACGGACTTGCCTGTTGAGGTCGATCAGGTTGTTCATCTCATTTCGACCGGCACCGCCACCCTGGGAAGCGATTTCGAACTCGAATCCACTCAGGTCACCATCGACGCGAAGACGAGAATCGCCACTACCGAACTCACGCCGATTCGTGATTTCGACGGCGAGGGCGATGAGACCATCACACTCGAAATTGGCGCCATTGAAGGTGGGGTTTCGGCGGGTGACGCCTCTTCCGTCAGCTTCTCGCTCAAGGATCAGGGCGCCCTGTTCGCTGACGCCAAGTCCAATCTCTACGGCGACCTCTACGTCTTCTTCTCAGATCGCGTCATTCGGCAGACGTCTATACAGTTCCAGGTTCTCATATACAACCTTGGTGCCGAGCGAACTTCTGACACCACCATGCTGTTCTGGGTCAGCGACCTTCCCTCGTTCACGACTTCGATTGGTGGCAGAACGAGAGTGTCCATACCCGCGATAGATCCCGGCCGGGGTGTTGAAGCGACCATCACTGTCGATTTAGATGGTTTCGCGAACGCAGGGGCCTATTACGTTCTCGCGGGAGTTCCATCGGTTGCAGAAGAACTCCCTGGAAGGGCCTACACCAATGAAGACCTCACCGGCTTCGCGCTCGATGCAAACATCCGGGTGATCACCGCATGTCCCGACCTTACGCGAAATTCTTCGCCCGGTACGGCTGACCCGCTGAAGAGCGCGCAATGGAACCTCGACAACACCGGACAGGCGGCATTTGCGGCGGCGGGCGGCGTGGCTGGCGAAGACCTCGATATGACGGGGGCGATGGCCGAAGGTGCCGCTGGGGCCGATGTGAAGATTGCGGTCGTGGACACCGGGCTTGAGATCTGCCACCCGGATCTTGACGGCAATGTGGATTCGGGCAAGTCGCACAACTTCAACAGCGGCGATTGGAGCGGATCTTCGACAACCGACCCCTTCTTCTCCAGCACACTTGGAGACCATGGCACCAGTGTCGCGGGAATCATCGCGGCCGAAGTTGACAACGGGATAGGCGGCCGCGGCGTGGCGCCTTCAGCGAAGATTCGAGGTTACAACTACCTAGAAGCCAACACCCTTGGATCGCCATTCTTGGATTCGCTCGGAGGCAGCACTTCCAATCCAGATTCTAGCGATGTCGACATTTTCAATATGAGCTTCGGGTCGTTTGGTGCTGAGAGCAACTCCACTGCTGACCATGTGACCCTGTTCAAGAACGGCGTGACGAACCTAAGGGGTGGTCGTGGGGCGATCTATGTGAAGGCGGCCGGGAATAGTTTCGGGAGATGCTCATCCATGCAGCGCGTTGATGACGGCACTGGATTCGACGTGAATGATGAGATTGGATGTGTCGCCTCGAATGCCGACGCATCCTCCAATCTGCCATACATACTCGCGATCGCCGCCTTCAATGCGGACGGCAAGCGGGCAAGCTACTCCTCTGTCGGCTCCTCGGTTTGGGTGACCGCGCCCGCTGGTGAATTCGGCAGCACCAAGCCAGCCATGATCACCACCGATCAGATGGGTGCGGACACGGGTTACGATGCGCTCATCTTCGATGTGGTCGGCAGAACCCGCGGACTCATGCCGGGCGCGACAAGCAAC
>CAZNYE010000177.1:0-10500 GCA_964577185.1 uncultured Pseudomonadales bacterium
ATGAAGCGTCGTGCTCACCTCTCTTAGGAGTCTTGTCAAGACTATGGTTTGGTGCGCAGCCTACTCCTAATTGTCGCGCTTCGCAACTCCATTTTTTCTCCATACTGCTTCAACCGCGAAGCAACCCAGGCTTGTCGTCAAATGGGAGAGTCGCGCGCCCTTCATGACGCCTTCCCAGCCGACACGTCATGATGCGGACCGCGCACGGAGTCGGCGATGTTAGGGCGAGTGTCGCGCCTCGCTAGTTGCAGTACAGGACTGAACTCATTCGAAAAATAGGTCGTCTTCTTCCGAGAGGAATTCGTGGTCTTCGACTCGTGCGCCGTCCCGCACCAAAAAAGCCCGGCGTTGAAGGTAGGCATCGCGCTGGAAGATGTACGGGTCGCCAAATTGCAGCTGTTCAAATCCCAGTACCCCGGCGCGCTCGGAGATAATCTCCGAGCCTCGCACGGAGTAGCGCAGTGCGGGATCGGAAATCAAGTTGCCCACGTCAACAAAAATAACCGTCACCGTGTTCACAACATCGAGCGTCGCACCGGGTCCGATAAATGGCGCGACCGCGAAGGGGCCATCTGGAAATCCCCACACAGACAGCGTTTGTCCAAAATCCTCCACATGCTCTGCAAAACCCATATCCGTAGCCACATCAAATAGCCCGAAGACGCCAAGCGTGGAGTTGATGCCGAACCGGGCGAGGTCCTGAAAACCCAATCCCGGCTTACCCTGTAAGAACTGATTCAACACAACGATGGGATAATCGAGATTGTTGAAGAAGTTGTCGACACTCAGACGAACGGGGTAAGGCACCGAATCCCGGTACACCACGGCAACCGGTCGCAGCATATGGCTATCGACCCAGTTGTTAAAGTTGAACACCTTGCGATTGATTCGCTCATATGGGTCCTTTTCCGGGTCGCTCAACACATACTTGTTGGGTCGAATGTTCTCAGGCGTGAGGTGCACCGCCGCAACCTCGCAGCCGCTCAGCACAAGCATCAGGCAAAGAAGGGGAAGCACACCCCAGCGTAGATTCATGCGCACATGACCGCCGTTCATCGCCAATTCCCGTAGTGCTAGAACCAACCGAAAATGCCGTATCAGTGACTGCGGGAAGGTTCCGTGCAAGGCGCGCCGCGCAGGGAATACCGGGCCGTGTCGCCAAGCGGCGCAACGCTGCACGGGGCCTTCCCGCAGTCACCCGCAGGGCGCGTCCACAAGCGCCCATCTGCTGCGTTGCGTCCCTTGGAAATATGCGCGATATTCCCTGCGGCCCGCGCCTTGCATCTGGGCGCTTGTGGACGCGCTGCTACGGCATTTTCGGTTGGTTCTAGCACTGCACCCCTATTTCGAGAGCTGACTCATTCCCTCTTCTACGCCACGAATGGTGAGCGGATACATCATGCCATCCACAAGCTCGCTCGTCATCCCAACCGATGTCGAGTATTCCCAAGTCTCCTTCGGAGTGGGATTGATCCAGATCACCTTATCAAAGTGCGATGTGAATCGCTGTATCCAAACCGCGCCCGTCTCCTCGTTCCAGTGCTCGACGCTGCCACCGACGTGAGTAATCTCGTAGGGCGCCATGGTGGCGTCGCCAACGAACACCACCTTATAGTCATGCGGATACTTGTGCAGTATTTCAAACGTTGCAATGCGCTCGGTCATCCGCCGTCGGTTGTCCTTCCACATGGACTCATATGGAAAATTGTGAAAATAAAAGTACTCCAGGTGCCTAAACTCGGTTCGGCTGGCAGAAAAGAGTTCCTCGCAGATCTTCACGTGGGCATCCATGGAGCCCCCTATATCGAGAAACAAAAGCACCTTCACTGTGTTTCTTCGCTCTGGACGCATGCGAATGTCGAGCAGCCCGCCGTTATCCGCCGTCTTGCGGATGGTGTTTTCCATGTCAAGCTCGTCTTCCTTGCCAGTGCGGGCGAGCTTTCTAAGCCGCCGCAAGGCGAGCTTGATGTTGCGCGTGCCGAGTTCCACCGAGTCATCTAGGTTCTTGTACTTGCGCTGATTCCATACCTTGCGCGACTTCTTCTTCTTGCCGCGACCCGGCCCGCCTGGTCCCTTGCGACCACCCTCGCCCTCGTCGCCTGCACGAGCCTGTTTCGCCTCTTCGAGTGCCTGTTGCTCGGCTTCTTCACGCGCCTTCTTGAACTCTTCAATGAGTTTTTCCAAGCCACCGAGAGACTCGATCTGCTTTAGGTCTTCCGGCGAAAGCCACTTCTCGAATTCACGCTTCAGCCAGGCATCGGGAATCAGCGTGGAAAGCAGTCCCTCCAGATTGTCCAAACCCTTGAAATACGATGAAAACGCACGGTCAAACTTATCGTAGTGTTTCTCGTCCTTAACCAGTGCGGCGCGCGAGAGCAGATAAAAGTCATCGACATCCGCATAGATGAGCCGAGCACGCATCCCGCGCAGGAGATCCATGAGTTCGCGCAGAGTAACCGGAACGTCGTAGCGGCGTAACGTGGTGAAGAAATTGACCAGCATGGGTTTGTCCGATGGTCAGATGGTGCGATGGTGCGATGGTCAATATCTGGCGATCTGGCTTCTAGCCCCGGCTGTCTCTTCGGCTCATGAACGCCAGCCGCTCCAAGAGATGCACATCCTGCTCATTCTTGACCAGCGCGCCATAGAGCGGCGGGATTGCCTTGGACGGGTCGCGATTGGTTAGTATTTCCTCTGGAATATCATCCGACATGAGCAGCTTCAGCCAATCTATGAGCTCGGAGGTTGATGGCTTCTTCTTGAGCCCGGGCACCTTGCGCACGTCAAAGAAGATATCCAAGGCTTCCCTGACCAATCCCCGCTTGATGCCGGGATGATGCACATCGATGATCTCTTCCATGGTTTCCCTATCGGGAAAGTTGATGTAGTGGAAGAAACAGCGACGCAGAAACGCATCCGGCAGTTCCTTCTCATTGTTGCTGGTGATGACAACCACTGGCCGGTGGACGGCCTTGATGGTCTCCTTGAGTTCGTACACGAAGAATTCCATGCGATCAAGTTCCTGCAACAAGTCGTTGGGAAACTCAATATCCGCCTTGTCAATCTCGTCGATCAAGAGCACGCAGCGCTGTTCTGATTCAAATGCCTCCCAGAGCTTGCCCTTCTTGATGTAATTGCGAATATCGTTGACCCGATCATCGCCGAGTTGAGAATCGCGAAGACGAGTGACCGCATCGTATTCGTAGAGTCCCTGCTGGGCCTTGGTCGTCGACTTGATATGCCACTCAATGAGTGGCGCTTGAAGCGTCGCTGCGACTTCAACCGCAAGTAGCGTCTTGCCGGTGCCGGGTTCTCCCTTGACGAGCAGCGGGCGTTCAAGTGTGACGGCGGCTTCGACCGCCATGCTCAGCTCGTCGGTCGTTATGTAAGTTTCGGTACTCTCGAAAAACACCTTTGGGTTTGCTCCTCTTCCTCCAAGTGTATGGCGCTCGGAAACCCCTCGTCATGAGGGTTTCGTGATCGCGAATGCGAACTGTATCAGGTTGAAGCCGAGTGCATGCCACTCGATGGGGAGAGTTCGGGTGGGCTAGGCGATAAGTGTCGTGCGCAACAGTCGGCTTGAGGGGATGATCGCGGCGGGCTGGCGGAGGCGCGAGGCGACGCGACGGACACCAGGCGTCCCGCGCGGCGCTTCGCGGACGTGCGGTACCCGACCCTGGACAGCGGGAGCCGGGAGCGGAGGGCGGTGGCGAATGCCCAGGCGCTGCCGCCGACCGCCGACGGGTCGGACGGGAAGGACAGCCCGAGGTGCACTGATGAGAATTGCTGCAAAGAGGGCCAATTTGGTGATACTCTGTGTGCTATCGATTTGGGGAGGTATAGCCATGTACCAACGTTCCTTTCACCTTCGGGTGATTGTGGGCATATCGCTGCTGCTGTTGGCACCCGTCCTTGCGCAGGAAACTGGGCCGGCAAGCACTACCGAAATCACAACGGAGGACTGCCAGGATGCATTCTCGCTGGCTGGCGCGACGCTGAGTTGTACCGCCCAGACAATTGAGGCGCAAAAGGAGTCGGGATCGACCTTCCTGAACACCTGTTATGTCGAGGCCAACTGCAATGAGGCACCTGGTGGCCAGCATAATGTGTATAGTTGGTTTCGTGGTGGGCCGGATACGGTGGAACTGCTAGTAAATTGCACAGGCACTATGAAAGTGTGGCAAGGCACTCGGAAGAGTACCTGTGGATGACCCCAGGCGTTCGCTTGGAATCCCCATCAAGCCTTAGTGTGCCGAAGGGAGCGCATAGGGCGGAGCAATGCGTATCCGGGCTCCCAAGCATGGAGATCCTATCCGCCCGGTAGGGGCAGTGTCCGAGCGCGAGCGCAGCACCATGCGCTGCCCGAGTGGGGGTTTTTGGCGAACACCCAGGGAGGTGCCTAAAACCTATCCTTACGCGCGCGCACCTCTGCGAACACTTCAGTATCGCTGGCGTCGCACATGCCGAGGGTTCGCCGCAGGGACGCACTCGCAGGCCGCAAAAAAGGATTGGTGCGGCGCTCAAGCCCGATGCGCGTTGGCACTGTCGGCAATCCTTGTGCGCGTCTGTCATCTATTTCTAGCGCACGACGGCGCAATTCCTGATTTTCCGGGTCCACGGTGAGCGCGAAGCGGGCGTTGGCTTGGGTATATTCATGCGCACAATAGACGCGCGTCTGGTCTGGCAGCGCCAAGAGCTTTTGCAAGCTTGTCCACATCTGGCTGGGCGTGCCTTCAAAGAGTCGCCCACAGCCAAGTGCGAATAGCGTGTCGCCGACGAAGGCGACATGCTCATCGGCAAAGTAGTAGGCGATATGCCCGCGCGTGTGTCCAGGCACATCGAACACCCCTGCGGTCAAGCCGCCAAACTCATACTGGTCGCCGTCACCGACCGCGATATCGATGCCGGGAATACGCGCGACATCGGCTGCTGGCCCGACGATCACACAGTCCCACTTCTCCTTGAGTTCGAGATTGCCTCCTACATGGTCGAAGTGATGGTGCGTGTTCAAGATGTGCGTGAGTGACCAACCGTTCGCCTGAAGCGCTCGGTTGATGGCTTGGGCATCCGGTGTGTCTATGGTTCCGGTCGCGCCGGATTCTGAATCATGGATCACAAATCCATAGTTATCCGAAAGACAGGGGAACTGAATGATCTCTAATGACATGGGCGGGGCCGCGCTTGGTCTGTTAAAGCGCATAGCATAGCGGAGAACGCGACGAGGGGATGCGCAAGGACTTTCTGTCTCCTGCAGCGTCCCGCGCGCGGCCGCCTTACAGGCGGGGATGGTCGATGGTGAGGCGTTGGTTGGCCTCGACACCTGTAACCAAGGTTTCGCTGCCATCGGGCCAGTCGACAGTGAGGGTCTCCACGCGCGCTTCCTGCCCGAGCCCGAAAAGCTGGTCGGTGGGATTGTTGGACAGGAAGTTGCTGCCCAAGGTCACCTCTCGCATGAGTTCCCGCTCGCCGACGAGGAGTGTAATCCTCGCGCCCACGGCATCCGTATTCGGCGGTTCGCCTTTGAGCTTCACGGCCAAGTAATTGTTGCCTGAAGTGTCGTTTCGCCAGAGTGTCGCCGAATTCTCGGTTCCCGCGTGCATCTGCAAGATATCCGTATCGCCGTCGTTGTCGAAGTCAGCACACACAACTCCCCGACCATTGTGGGGATCATCGAGCCCGAGTTCACTCGCCATGTCCTCAAATCTGGTTCCATTGTCGGAGACGAAGGCGCGGCTGCGGTCGGTGGAAAACTGACCATATTGATCAGCATCGGGCCAGCCATTGGTGTGGTAGATGTCAAGGTCGCCGTCATTCTCGAAGTCCATGAAACAACTGCCCCAGCCCCAACCTCCGTCAGCCACACCAAGCCCGTCGGTGACATCGACGAACATCCCGCCCTGATTGAGGTACAAGCGGTTGCCTATATCCGAGATTTGCGGTGGGATTCCTTCGCCCCTGCCAAGAATGCTGCTCACAAACCAATCGAGATCCCCGTCGAAGTCGTAGTCACCGAGCGCGGAGCCCATGCCATTTCCATCGATTATCACGTCCACATCGGTGACATTCACGAAGCTTCCGTCCTGGCTGTTGTGGAACACCTGCGTGTGGTTGAAGTCCGCGACCATCAATACATCAGGGTGCCTGTCCCCATTGATGCGCGCGAAGGTTGGCGAGAAGGTGTAGTCGTCCGAGTGCTGCGTGATCATTGGGTCGTTGGGATCCAAGATATCCGCAGCGAGGCCGGACTCAAGAGTCACCGGTGTGAAGAGCATGCCAACCTCGTCGGAGTCATTGCGCCAGAGGTGTTCTGTCTCCAAGTCTCGATCTGAGCGGTCGCGCGGGGTTCCCCAGTGCGCCAGCAGCATGTCGAGATCACCATCGAGGTCATAATCGCCAAAGGCGGGAGAGAAACTAAACTCGGCCTGAATGAGATCCACACCTGACCCAGCGGTCACATCCGTGAAGGAGTCGTCCCCCTCATTGCGATACAGACGTGCCGGATCGAAGCCCATGCCGGGCAGGAAGAGGTCGAGATCACCGTCGCCATCAAGGTCGGCGAGGCCCGGAGAGCCATGTCTGAGATTCTCTCCAGGACGCAGACTCCACGCGATGCCCGCCTCCTCTCCCACTTCCTCAAAGCGCAGGTCGCCAAGATTGCGATAGAGCAGATTTGCACCCACATCGCCGCGTACTATCGCGAGGTCTGTCAGGCCGTCATTGTCATAATCTCCAGCCGCCACCCCGCTCGGTGCCGTCTCGGCCACCTCACTATCGGAAAGTGCTCGCAGGTAGCCGACTTCAAAGCCTATGCCTGAATACACCGTGACATCGGTGAACCCAATCGTGACCTCTGGCGCAGGTGGTGGCGGATTGATGGGCTCGGGAGGAGGAGACACCGAGGTCTCCGAGCCGCCGCTACCGCCGCCGCCCCCGCATGCCATGATCAAGAGAATAGCCGTACATGGAAGCGCGTCCCTCACATTGACGCGGCGGCGGACCCTATGCTTCGACAAGCCCTAGCTCCTGCCTCGCATTCTCAAGCTCTTCGATGCGCACGGCTAGACCCATCACATCCTGCGCCATGCCAGCTTCCTCGGCCAGCGCCCTCACCTCCCGCAGCAAGGCGAGCCCCGAGCTCGTGTGAAGCTCGGGTATGGCCCGCCCGGCGAGCGCCAGGGCAGCCTCGGCACCCTCAAGCTCGGCATAGCGACGCAGCGCACCCGCCGCCTCTGCTGTATCGAGTAGGTTTCGCTTCAGCGCTTCGACAATGAGCGCACTCGGCAGCGGCGTTTCGAAGTGCTTGGCGGCAAGGAGAATATCCGGCAACTTCGTGAGCAGCCCCTCATCACCCGATGCCATGGCTAGGTTTGCCAGCCGAGCAAAGAGATACAAGGCCGACTCCCGCTGGCCGCCGAGATGCAACTGATAGATGGCGACCAGCAAGACTTCGGTGGTGTCGGCCAAATGGACGCTTCCGTCTTCGAGCCACTCCAACATGGTCGATGCCGCCTCGAGCGTCCAGTCTTCGGCACCCTGCCAGTGGTTGTCCTCATCGGTCGCAACCGGGAACAGGCGATCAGCGCGGAACACAACTTCTTCGGAGGCGGATAAATCCACACCGCCGAAGTCGCTCTCGATGTGGGGCAGTCCATAGACCCGTGCGGCATTCAGGAATCGAACAGTACGTTCATACTGCTCGAAGCTCTCCGACGACTCGCGCTCGGATGCTACCGCTGAATCGTCAAACAATCCGTGAATGATGCTGAGCCCGGCCTCAGAATCGCCATTCATGGCGTGGATGCGGGAGAGTTCTATGTCCTTGGCGGCACCCCAACGTTCGTTCAGGGCACCATCGCCGGTTTCCGCGAATTCGCTGGCACCCGGCGAAATACGTTCCGCTTCACTGAGTATTTGATCTGTCGGAAGGAGTTTGGCGAGCGAGGCAAGCAGAAAGTGGTCATAGACAGACTGGATCAATTCACCATCTTGCGCCGGAAGCGCCATGGAAAAGACGCGTTCGGCGATGCCCATGCCTTCTAGCGGCGGAAGACGCTCGGATATCTCGGCAATAAACTCCAAGAGATTCATGGCGGGCGGCGCACGCGTGAAATCCTGAAAACGCTCCGCCTGCGTCAAGAATTCCCCCTGGGGCATAAGCTCCGCAGCTAAGAGCAGGTAGTGCCGCCGAGCAGTCTCCGTATCGCCAAGCTGGGCAAAAGTTCGTGCGAAAAGCAGGGAATCAAAATCACTCGGATTGACCAGTTGCGCGGCTCGCGACCTGAAGGCTTCGGCTTCGCGCCGAGATAGGTTGGCATCTAGCTCATCGACCAGCAGCAACCACAGGCGGAGCTCATGATCGGTCAAGACATCTTGCATCATGCGTTGAGACAAGACTTCCAGTCGCCGTTCGGCATCCTGGCTGGCAACAAGAGCCGTGAGTGCAGCTTCGTAAAGATATCTAAACCAGCGCCGTCCATCCCTGGGAAGCGCTGAGGCGTAGGTGTCAAATTCACGTGACGCGAGAGGCAAGCCTGCGAGTCGTTCAAACAGCGGCGGTTCGTCGTTACCTCGCCCTTCCAATCGATCAGTGAAGCGATATGCCGCGCCCGACGACATCCCCCAGCCCGCCGAAGGTGAATAGGCGAGTTCAGAGAGGGCGTGGGCAGCCGACAGCGGGTTCCCATAGAATCCTCGCGAATCCTCGTTCACTGGGGTCGTCACCGCCCGCCAGATGCCACGAAGCTCACTGAGCACATCGGCATCTTCTCCGAGAGAGATGGCCTCATGCAGTTGGTCGAGCTGCTTCTCCCAAGGTCGCCACCGCCACGAAGCCGCGAAACCCATGTCACGCAGTTGGTCTCGCGCAATCCTGGCAAACAGAGTTTGTCCCGAAGCAATAGGATAAAACACACCTCCTCGGCTCTGAACGGCTTGCAGAAGCTCTTGCACGGCTTCGGGGTTGCTTAAGTCCTTGCCACCATCCTTGTTCAGCTCGCGCGCCCTGGAATACCGCTGCTCGGAGAGTAGATACAAATAGAAAGCCGCGCGCACATATTCATCCCCGGGAAGCGCTTGATAGCAATCTTCAAGCGCCTCAACCGCCTGCCCGCGATTGCCGAGATGCAACTGAAGCGCTGCCCATTCCATTCGGTATTGCGCTTCTTGCGGATAGAGATCAATCAGGCGTGGCAGTAACTCCGCTTTGCGGCGGTTGTGTTCTTGGTCGCGCTGATCGCCGAAGGACCTATACTCCATGCTATAGAGCGCAAGCGCGAACTCCGCATCGAGCCGCTCTCCGGCACGCAAGGCCTCGAAAGTCCTTTCCACGGCTTCTTTCAAATGTTCGCCCGCCAGATAGGTCAGACGAAGGTCGATGAGTTCGCGTAGCGCAAGTTCTCCGTCACCTTCAAAAAAATCGCGCAGCACAAGCTCGAAATCCACGGCATCCGGCGACCTTTCCTTAAAGAGCGCAGCCATCCTGTACAGCAGAGGTCGATTTTGCTCTGAGGCATCGAGAACAAGGAAGGTGGATCCGAGCCGTTGTGCCGTGAATGGGTCGTTCAGCTCGTATTCTAAGAGCCATCTGTCCACCAGATCGAGAAATATATCCTGCGACTCCGCTTCTATGGTCTCGGTGAGCATGTCCTCAATGCCTTGCGCGACAAGCTGCACCTCCGGGGGGACTCCGAATTGGCTTTTGCCAGCACCCTCGACGAGCGTCTCCATAAGACGTAGCTTGTCTTCAAAGCTGGCTCGCTTCGAGAAGTATCGCCAGCGACCTTCCAAGGCGCCCGGTGTGAAGAAGGGCATCTCCTCAGCCTGAGGGTCCTTTTCGGTCAGCATGTTGAACACCTCACTGACACCAGCGAACTCGATGCCGAACTCTTTTTCCGCATCAATGAGTATCTCCGCGTCCTGATCGAGCACCTCAAGAAACGCCTTGGAGTCATTCTTCAGCGTCGGAGCCACCGAACGTACAAGTTGTTCATAGGACTGTTCGGTTAGCAGGGCTTGTGCGTAGCCGAATCCTTGGTGGTAGCGCCCATCCGCGATCATGCCGCGAAGAACATCGAAGAGTTCGGGCTCCCGCCCGAGGATTCTGGTCAACCCCAGCTCGGTGCGGAATTCATCATTGGATTTGGCGAACGCCAATTGATTGGTCAGCGGCGTGGCTGGGTCTCCACCCAGAAGCGCATCTTCTTCAATCGCCTCATTGTCGGCAAACAGGGAGACGGCATCGCCACCACCCCAGATGGCGCGCGCGGAATCAAGTGCCTGGCGGGTGTAGTCGGTATCGAATGCAAAGTGCGCCAGCAGCGCGCCGTCCACCCTTGATGCCAGCGCCGCATCGCCGGTGCCGGCCGCGATACGCCTCAGGAGCATGGCCCAATGATCAAGCCTCGAGTATTTGGCGAGCGGCTGCAATTCCTCCCCGCCAGCGGCCAACACGGCATCGAGCTCCGCTGCAAACGCCTCTTCAAGTTCATTCAGGGCCGGACG
>CAZNYE010000178.1:0-2243 GCA_964577185.1 uncultured Pseudomonadales bacterium
CACCATGATCGAGCTCGACGCGAATCATCCGGTGACGCAACATATGTCGAGCGCCTATTGGAAAGGCGGCGACCGAGACTTGGAGTCGCGCCTCTACAGGCCGGAACACGTTGAGAAGATCATCGCCTGGGGCGGGTTTGACTCAATCCAGCACATTACCGGCTACCTGCGGCCCGGCCTTGATTTGATCACCCTCGATCCGAAACAATCGGCATCCGTGATCGGCAGGCAGGCACTCGCGGACGAATCCTCCATGCGCGAAGCGGCGATGCGCGCCGCCTGCGACATAGGCGCCTTCAATCAGGAACTCTGCGCCAACGCGAGGCTGCTCTATGTCGAGTGCGACTACGACGACCCAGACGAGCTTGACAGGCTGAATCAACTTGGCACCCTTGTGTACGATGCGCTGAAACGATTGCCCAGCACCTTGAGCACCCCCGCCAAGTATCACGACATGACGCTCAGCGACGAAATCGACGGACTCTTCATGCTCGAGGACTGGTTCAGGGTGATCAGGGACAATGAGGCCGGTGGCGGTGTGATCGTCTCGCAAACCGATGAGCCAGTGGGGTTCGCTGCGCTGCTCGGCGGGCGCACCGCCAATATCGTGCCGCTCAAGTCAATGGAAGATATCTTGCGTCGAATCAACGCGGACACCCAGACCGTCGGCGTCTATCCGCACACCACCAAGGAGGCCATACGAGACCAACTCGCCCTGCGCGGCGCGCAGATCATCATCGGACTCGGCAACGTCGCACGCATTCATAGCGCCGGGCCGATGGATGGCATGGAACCCGAACGCCGCATGTGCAAGTGGCTGGTGGACCAGACCCACGATGACAATGCACAAGGCACTGTCTCGCTATGGGATGGTCATCCGAAAAAAACCTCGGTTGACCACGACGCTATCTAGAGTAGGCCGCCGCTTCGCTCAGGCGTTGGTGGTCAGCGCGATGGAGGGACAAACGCTCTATCGAGACGCCTACCGCATGCTTGGCGTAGCCAAAAGCAAGACTTTCAATAACCTCAGAGATGAACTCGGCATCCCGGGATGACTCGCTACCTTCTTGACGCGAACGTCTTCATTCAAGCGAAGAATCTGCCCTCGGTCCGCACTTGACGATGCCTTCCGCAAACTACTCCAGCCTGAGGGGGCAATTCTGCAAGCACGCAATCGTTCCTTCCACCGCATGTTGATCAACGGCGTTACAGTCGAATACCGGATGAAGAATGGCCAAGTTCGTGGAACTCAAGCCCAAATCATCGATTTTGACCAGCCTGCACACGATGTACGTGGACAAGCCAATGCGCAGCCATGGACTGATGCAAGCCCCTCCCTCCTTTTCGATCATGTAGCATTGGACAAGACTGGACAAGACTGGCTTGCGACCTTTCGCAACGTTTGTAGTACACTAAATCGCTCTTCACGCCCGCTCGGCGCACAACCAAGAGACTCTAAAGGGGAGATAACGCCATGTCATTGACGAGCTTCGTGCCCACGCCCGAATTCTCCGACTACAAGGAACTTTTCAAGGAGCACTTCGTGCTTGAGCGGGACGATGCGGGTGTGGTGACGGCACGCGCCCACACGCTCGGTGGCCCGGTGCAAATGGGCATCGAGCTTCACCGCGCGTTCGGCCAGCTATTCCGTACACTCGGTTCGGATCCGAAAAACGAACTCATGATTTTCACCGGCACGGGCCCGACCTTCATGATGAACGCGGACCATGAGAGCTTCGCCATCGAGCGTGAGCAGCCGGGCTATTGGAGTTATGAGCACGCATTCAAGGACGGGCGGGTCAATTTGATCGCGCTGATTCACGACATGGAGATTCCGACCATTGGCGCCATCAATGGACCGACCGTACATTCGGAACTCCTGCTCATGTGCGACATCACCATCTGCACCGAGGACACCGTGCTCTTCGACCCGCACTTCGTCATGGGCGCGGTGCCGGGCGATGGCATCCATAGTTGCTTTATCGAATTGCTCGGCATCAAACGCGCCGCGCACGTCATGCTCATGGGCGAACGCATCGACGCGCAAAAGGCCCTAGACTGGGGCATGGTCAATGAGGTGGTGCCGAGGGAGAAGCTCGACGAACGCGCCCGAGAGATCGCCGAACACATCATGAAGCAGCCGCGCGTGGTGCGGCGCATGACAACGCAAGTGATTCGCCGCCCCTGGAAGCAGCGCATCGTCGATGACCTCGATGGCGGCTTTGCCATGGAGATGCACGCGC